>NZ_DAIUEH010000001.1:0-245199 GCF_036845245.1 Methylobacter sp. | reverse complement strand
TGGCGCATCAGCGAAGGCTGCAAGGGCTGGCGGCCCTGAGCATCAACTGGGGGCCTTGGGGCGAAGTCGGGATGTTGAAAGGCTTGCAAGATCAGGATCAGCAGCGAGTATTGAAATTAGGCTGGCAGCAGATTAAACCGCAACAAGGCTTGGCGACTTTGGAAATGTTAATGGCCGAAGCGGTTACGCAAGCCGGCGTGTTGGACCTGGACTGGTCGAAGTATTGGCAGCAGTCGTTAACCGCGATTACGCCCGCCTTTTTGTCGGGCTTGAAAGAGCAAACTGCCGTGCCGATAGCAACTCCCAAGTCTCTTGGTTTTATCGACCGGCTGGACGACTTGAGCTTGGCGGAGCGTAAGGCTGAGTTGCAACGTTTCCTGCATGACAAAGTGGCGTCGGTATTGGGTTTAACCGCCGCTATCGAGCAGCGTCGGCGCCTGTTCGATTTGGGCCTGGATTCGTTGATGTCGGTGGAGTTGAGAAACCGTCTGGAAGCCGATCTGAAAAAACCGTTGTCTTCTACGCTGGTATTCGATTATCCGACTTTGGAAGATATGCAGGCTTATATAATAAAAGATATTTTGCCCGAATGGTTTATCGAACAGACGATCCAAGCTCCGGTTGAGGACGCGTTCGAAGGCGATATCGCCGATCTTTTAGCCCGAGAGCTGGCGGAATTAAGCGAAAACAGGGAATAAATTTAAAGTTATGACCGATAAAACCACGCAGTTAATGCAAAACGCTTTGCGCGAGATCCAAAACCTGCGCGCAAAAGTCAGTGACCTAGAGAAACAAAACAAAGAACCGATTGCGGTAATCGGCATGGGCTGCCATTTTCCGGGCGGTGCCGAGAATCCGGAAAAATTTTGGCAACTGCTGGTCGACGGTGTCGATGCGGTGACCGAAGTACCTGCGCAGCGTTGGCCTATCGATTCGTATTACGATGCGAACCCGGATGCGCCGGGCAAGATGCATACCCGGTACGGCGGCTTTTTGAAAGCGCGTATCGATGAATTCGACCCGCAGTTTTTCGGCATGACGCCGCGCGAAGCTTTGAGCCTCGATCCTCAGCAGCGTTTATTGATGGAAACGACTTGGCAGGCTTTGGAAAACGCCAATATTGCGCCGGATAGCCTGTTTAAAACCAAAACCGGCGTTTATATCGGCATGGCGGCTGGTGATTATGCGCATAAGGTGCTGAATGCCGATGCCCGTTATCTTGATGCGTATTACGAAACCGGCAACGCGTTAAGTGTTGCGGCCGGGCGCTTGTCGTATTTATTAGGACTGACCGGCCCCGGCATGGTGGTCGATACCGCTTGCTCGTCGTCGCTGGTCGCGTTGCACTTGGCTTGTCAGGCTTTGAGGTCGGGCGAATGCGAACGGGCGATAGTCGGCGGCGTCAATGTGATGGTCACGCCTGCGAACAGCATCGCTTTTTCAACCGCGCATATGTTATCGGCGGACGGCCGCTGCAAAACCTTTGCCGCGAGCGCCGACGGTTACGGACGCGGAGAAGGCTGCGGCATCGTGATTTTAAAACGTTTGCAAACGGCTATTGACGATAAGGATCATATCCTTGCAGTAGTTCGCGGCAGCGCCGTCAACCAGGACGGCGCCAGCGGCGGCTTGACGGTACCCAATGGCGTTTCGCAACAGGCGGTCATCAAGCAGGCTTTGGCGAATGCAGGCGTCAAGCCTGGACAGGTGTCTTATATCGAAGCCCACGGTACCGGTACGCGTTTGGGCGATCCGATTGAAATCAATTCTCTGGCGGAAGTTTTCGGCAGAGGCGAAGCCCGGCAGTCGCCGTTATGGGTTGGATCGGTGAAAACCAATTTCGGGCATTTGGAAGCGGCGGCCGGTATCGCCGGTTTCATCAAGACCGTGCTAGCCCTGCAACATTGCCATTTGCCCAAGCATCTGCATTTCGATAGCCCCAGCCCGCAGATTGATTGGCAGCGCATGCCGGTCCAAGTTACTGCGCAAAGTGCGGATTGGCAGGATCAAGCCGGTAGCCGCATTGCCGGTATCAGTTCTTTTGGCTTCAGCGGCACCAATGCGCATGTGATTGTCGAACAGTATTTAACAATCGACACACCTGCCGAAGAGACTGATAACGCTCCACACTTGCTGCTGCTGTCGGCCAAAACCGACGCCGCATTAGCGAATCTGGCGGCGGATTACCGTTTGTTTTTACAATCGGAGCCGCGATTAGCCGATGTCGCGGTTGCATCAGCGATAGGCAGAAATCACGAGGTAAAACGTTTGGCGGTTGTCGGTGAGACGGACGAACAATTGCAACAGGCTTTGGCCGGTTATTCGGTAACGGACGTTTCTAATACTGAGGTGGTGTTTTTATTTACCGGCCAGGGCGCTCAATATGTCGGCATGGGACGTGAGCTGTATGAATCGCAAGCGGTTTTTGCCGAAGCGTTGGACCGATGCGATGGCTATTGCCGCGAACATCTGCAATTTTCCTTGCTGGATTTGCTGTATCCGAACGAGGCCGCTCAGGCTGACTCCGGCCGGATTAATCAAACCGCCTACACGCAACCGGCGCTGTTCGCTATTGAATACGCCTTGGCGCAACTGTGGCTGTCTTGGGGCGTTCAACCCGGCGCAGTTGCAGGCCACAGCATCGGCGAGTATGTCGCGGCCTGTGTTGCCGGCGTATTTTCCTGGCAAGACGGCTTGAAATTGGCGACCGCGCGCGGCCGTTTGATGCAGAGCCTGCCTGAAAACGGCGCGATGGCGGCGGTGTTCTGTCCGGCCGACCGGTTGCAGCCAATATTGGTCAATACGCCGGATGTGGTGATTGCGGCTTATAACGCGCCGTCTCTACAAGTCATATCCGGGCTTAAAGAAGCAGTGGCAGCGGTTTGTACGCAGCTGCAAGAGCAGGGCGTTAACTGCCAGTTCCTGCAAGTGTCCCATGCCTTCCATTCGATGCTGATGGAGCCGATATTGGCCGAGTTTGAGCAGATCGCCGCGCAAGTCGTGTATCAAAAACCGGCTATTCCGTTGTATTCCAACCTGGACGGCCAACAACTCCTGCATATCGATGCATTGCACTGGCGTCGACACTTGCGCGAAGCGGTGCATTACCGGCAAACCGCCGAAAATCTGTTAGCCCAAGGTTACCGGCTGTTCCTGGAATGCGGCCCTCATGCGGTGCTGTCCGGCTTAGGCAGGCAATGCAGTGAGGCCCAAGACGCACGATGGATTGCTTCATTACAGAAAGGGCGCAGCGACAAGCAGCAGATTAAACAAGCGCAGGCCGAGCTTTATACGGCCGGGGTTAATTTCGATTGGCAGGCTGTTTATCGTCATCCGGCCAAGCCCGCTATCGTATTGCCCAATTACCCGTTTCAACGTAAATCTTATTGGCTGGACGATGCGCCGATGGCCGCGCCGTCGCCAACTAAACCTTTAGTCTCCACGGAAACCACAATGTCGAACCGAACACCTGAACTCGTTACTATGGTTAAGCAATTACTCAAAGAGATTAGCAGCATCCCGGTCGAAGACATCGACGAGAACCAGAATTTCATGGCAATGGGCTTGGATTCTTTGTTGATCGTACAAATGCAGCAGGCTTTGGAACGTCGCTACGGCGTTAATATTGCAATCACCGAGTTTTATCAATCGGTCGATTCGGTTGCGAAGATAGTCGACTACTTAAATCAGGTTTTACCTGAAACTGTCGAGCAAACGGTTTCGCAACCAACGGCAGCCGTATCGAGTGCAATACCGACCGGCTCCTGCGTCGGCGGAAGTACGCTGGAGCGTATCATGAACCGGCAAATGCAGGAGATGACGGCTTTGTTTGCGAAGCAATTGCAAGTGCTGCAAGGTGTAGCGGTTGAACAGGAAGTTGGGCAGCCTGCAACGACAGCTTCGATTGCCGCGCCGAAACCCGAGCCTAAGGCAGCGATTGCCGGTTTGTATAAAGAAATCCAAACGCAAAAAAATGTGCATTGGAGTGCCGAGAAACAAGCCTATATCGATAAGCTCGCTCAGCGCTTTAACAGTTTGACCGAAAAATCCAAAGGCTATGCCGCCCGACACAAAAAGGTTCTGGCTCATAACCGCAATGTTGCATTCCGGCCGGAATGGAAGGAATTGGTTTACCAGATTGCGTTCGATCATGCCCATGGCGCAAAAACCTGGGACATCGACGGCAATCAATATGTCGATATTACGATGGGTTTTGGCGTTAATTTATTCGGCCATAATCCCGACTTTGTCAAACAAGCATTGCTGGATGAATTACAGCGGGACGGTTTAGCGATCGGTCCCATGTCGCGCTTGACCGGCGAAGTGGCCGAGCTGATGACCGAGTTAACCGGTCTGGAGCGGGTGGCTTTTTTCAATACCGGCTCGGAAGCGGTGATGGTGGCGTTGCGTATCGCCCGAGGCGTGACAGGGCGGGATAAAGTGGTCGTGTTCAGTGGTTCGTATCACGGCAGTTTCGACGGCGTGCTGGCGACCGGCTGGTGCGATCAGGAAGGGCAGGCATCGAGTTTTCCGCTGGCGCCGGGCACCCTGCAAAACTTTGTCAACGATGTGGTTGTGCTGAAATACGGCGATCCCGAATCGTTAAAAATTATCGAACGTTTAGGCGATACGCTGGCGGCGGTGCTGGTCGAGCCGGTGCAAAGCCGGAATCCATCGTTGCAGCCGCGCGAGTTTTTGCACGATTTGCGTAAATTAACAGCACAAAGCGGCACTGCGCTTATTTTTGATGAAATGATTACCGGTTTCCGTTTGCATCAGGGCGGCGCTCAAGTCTGGTATGGCGTACAAGCCGATTTGGCGACTTACGGCAAGATCCTGGGCGGCGGTATGGCGATTGGCGCGGTCGCAGGCGCAGCCCGGTTTATGAATGCAATCGACGGCGGCTATTGGCAATATGGCGACGATTCATTGCCGACGCAAAAAATTGTCTTTGTGGCCGGGACTTTTAACATGCATCCGTTGGCAATGGCGGCCGCAAAAGCGGTATTGACTAAAATTAAGTGGCAGGGCCCGGCGTTGCAGGAACAGCTGAACCAGCGTACCCAAACGTTTTGCGAAGACTTGAATGCCTGGTTTTCAAGCCGCCAAGTGCCAATTACGATGGTTTATTGCGGGTCGTTGTTCCGCTTCCAAATGCAGGGCGATATTGAATTACTGAACACGCATCTGCTGGAGCAGGGCGTACTGATCTGGGAAGGCAGGAACTGCTTTTTCTCGACCGCGCACAGCGACGACGATATTGCTTATGTTGCGGCAGCGGTCAAACGCTGCGTTGATGCGATGTATGCCGACGGTTGGCTGAAGGCGGAAGAAAAACCGATACGCCAACAGGCGGCTGCACCGATTACGCCGGTCGACAAACAAGCGGATTATCCGCTATCCAACGCGCAAAAACGCTTATGGACACTGGAGCAATTAGCGCCCGGTCTGGTTGCTTATAATTTACCGTCGGCGATCAAACTGCCGGCCGATATTGATCAGGAAGCGATGCATAAGGCAGTACAGAGTTTGTTAACGCGTCATGAATCGCTGCGCACCTACTTCATTGAGCAGGACGGTTTGCCCAGGCAAAAAATATCGGTCATTGCGCCGGATGTGCTGGAAGAAATGACGATGACGACCGAACAAGCCGTGCTCGACTTTGCCAAAGAAGAGGCGGAAACCCCGTTCGATTTAAGCGAGCCGCCGCTGATTAGGATCAAGTTGATACGCTTGCCGGATTGTGTCTGGATGCTGATTACGATGCACCATATCATCAGCGATCTGCTGTCGATTGAGATTCTGGCCAAGGACCTGTTCGCGCTCTATCAAGCCTATCGCGACAATTGCGATAATCCGCTGCCGCCATTGCCGATCCATTATAAAGACTATGCCCAGTGGCAGGATTCGGTCGATAGGGAAGAACACAGGAACTATTGGAAAAACAAGTTAAATGCGGTTGAACCTCTGAACTTGCCGGTCGATAACGAGCGCGCTGTGATTAATCGTTATCAGGGCGAGTTTTTCAGGTTTGCATTAACGCCCGAGCAGACCGAGCAATTTACCGGTTTTTGCAGGAAGCAGGGCGTTACGGTTTTCATGGGCGTTACCGCAGCGTTGAAAGTCGTGCTGCATGCGTTGTCGGGCCAGCATGACATCGTGATCGGCAGTATTTTCGCAGGGCGCGAACACGTCGATTTACATCAGCAAATCGGTTTTTACGTCAATACCCTGCCGCTGCGCAGCCAGATTAAACCGGACATGACTTTTGTCGAGTTATTGGCCCAGGTCAAGCAAACGGTGTTGGAAGCCTCCAAATACCAGGCTTATCCTTTCGATGCGTTATGCGCGGATTTAGCTGTGCCGCGCAGCTTAAGCCGTAATCCATTGTTCGACGTGGTGTTGACGATGGACGACCGTAGCGTGATTGCCGGGCTGGCAAAAGAACACGGCTTCACCCCGGTTGAAATCGATACGCCGGGCAGTTTGTTCGACATGCTGCTGTACGTCAATCTGTCCAACAAACAATTGGAAGTGGCGCTCAATTACAACACCGATTTATACCGGAGCGAGACCATTGCTGAATTTGCCGGACGGTTAACCGCCGTGTTGCAGCAGTGTTGTGAGCATCCGGAACGGACGGTCACTGAGTTAACTGGCATCTGTTGATCTGGTTTGTCCACGAAAGAAAAATAATTTTATCGTTCCCATGCTCCGGCGCTTGTCGTTATATACAAGTTTTATTCAACGCGTCATCCCGGCAGGGATTGCCGGGATCTAGGAACCAAGGATGGTAATTTTGAAGCTGGAAAACAAGCTTTGCTACAAACGATGCTGAAGCTAACTCGAGTATTCACATCCTTGTACTCTGGATTCACAACGTGCCCTAACGGGTCTGGCAATCCCTGCCGGAATGACGTGCTTTTAAACATTTGTGTCTAACGGCAAGCGCTCCGGCGTGCGAACAATGAGAAAAAAGTTTACAGCAATCGCATACTTAAGATTTGAAGGAACTTATGGCGCAATACGCTTTACTACACCAAGAATTTCAACGGCAGGCAGCCGAACAGCCGGACGCACCGGCGTTAACGTTTGATGGCGAAACGATCAGCTATGCTGAGTTAAACGCGCGTAGCAACCGGCTGGCGCATTATTTACAGTCACTGGGAGTAAAACCCGAGGTTGTGGTGGGCCTTTCGCTGGAACGCGGCTTGGATTTAGTCATTGCCCTCGTCGCAATCCTAAAAGCGGGCGGCGCTTATTTGCCATTGGACATCAACGCGCCGCCGGAGCGTTTGGCTTTTATCCTGCAAGATTCGGCAACCCATATTGTGCTGACCCAAAGCCGGTTGGCGAACAAATTTTCCGCTATCAAGCACCTGATCGACCTGGATGCCGAGCAAGAACGGATAAACAGCGATTATTCCGATCAAAACCTGCTGGTCGATTATCTTGGCGATCCGGCGCAGGCACTTTGTTACGTGATGTACACGTCCGGTTCGACCGGCCAGCCCAAAGGCGTGCAAATTACCCAGCACAACGTGATGCGCTTGTTCCGCTCCACCGAACACTGGTTTAACTTTAACCGGCAAGATGTTTGGGCTTTATTCCATTCTTTTGCGTTCGACATGTCGGTCTGGGAAATATGGGGAGCATTGCTTTACGGCGGCCGCTTGGTCATTGTGCCGCATGCGACTGCGCGGACGCCGGAACAGTTTTACCAGTTGCTGGTCGACGAGCGGGTCACGTTTTTAAATCAAACGCCGTCGGCATTCGCGCCGTTGGTGCGTGTCGATCAGGATTATCCGGCCGATGCGATTTCTTTGCGTTGCGTGACTTTCGGCGGCGAGGCTTTGAATTTCAAGATGCTGGAGCCCTGGCTGCTTCGTCATGGCGATTCAGCACCACGCCTGATCAACATGTACGGCATTACCGAAACCACCGTGCATTCGAGCTACCGCCCGGTCACGATGCAGGATATTCGCGACGGCAACAGCAAATTGATCGGCGTGGCGATTCCCGATCTTGATCTGCATCTGTTGGACGAGGCGCAACAACCTGTAGCTGTCGAGACGGAAGGCGAAATTTATGTCGGTGGGGACGGCGTTGCGCGCGGCTATTTGAACCGGCCGGAACTGAATAGCGAACGTTTTATCACGCTGCCGCAATTTCCCGGACAGCGTTTATACCGCTCAGGCGACTTGGCGAAAAGACTCGCCAACGGCGATATGGAATATATCGGGCGCGCCGACACCCAAGTCAAAATCCGCGGATTTAGAATTGAGCTGGGCGAGATCGAAGCCGTGCTGACCGGCCATGAGCAGGTCAGCGAAACGGTCGTGACCGTCTATGAAGAAGACGAACACAAACGCTTGGCCGCTTATCTGGTGGCCGATGCCCAAGCGTCGCATCCTGAATTGATTCGCCAGTTGCGCGAACTGGCGGCCGCTCATTTACCCGAATACATGCAGCCGACCTACTATACGCTGCTAGCGACAATGCCGTTAAACGTCAACGGCAAGATCGACCGTAAAGCGTTGCCGGTGCCGGAGCGCAACACATTGCCGACCGAAAGCGGCTTTGCCGCGCCGCAAACCCAGGCCGAACGAACGTTAGCGGCTATTTGGGCGGAGTTGTTGAAGTTGGAAAAAGTCGGCATTCACGATAATTTCTTTCAATTGGGCGGCGATTCGATTTTAGCGATACAGCTGATCAGCAGGGCTAACCGGGCTGGAATGAAACTGGCGCCGAACCAGTTATTTTTGCATCAAACTATTGCCGAATTGGCTGCTCAGGCCGGTGCAACAGTGGCTTCGGCGCCTGCCGTGGTGACTGCGCCTGTGCAGAGCGATAACGATGCGATTACGTTAAGCCCGGTGCAATATTGGTTTTTCGAGCAAAAGATCGCCCAGTCGCAACATTGGAACCAAGCCGTGCTGTTAAAGTGCAGGCAAACGCTTCCGCCGGATTTGCTGGAAAAAGCGTTGCAAGCGCTGCAAAGCCATCATGCCTGTTTGCGCTACCGTTTTATCAATCAACCGGATGCGGTTATTCCCGAGCAACGGCTGAATCCAGATTACAAGCCTGTTCGTCTCAGTAAAATCGACCTGACCGCATATCCCGAGGCGGAACGTAGCGCTTTGCTGGCGGAAACTGCAGAGCAAGCGCAAGGCGACTTAAACCTGCAAAAAGGCGTTTTGATCAAGGCTTTGTTATTTAAGCTGAACGAGCATGAACAACGCCTGCTGATCATTGTGCATCATTTAGTCGTCGACGGCGTATCGTGGCGTATTTTGCTGGAGGATTTGGAAAGCGCATTTAAACAGTTGCAGCAAGGCCAAAGCGTTCAATTACCTGAAAGCGCGACCTTCGCGCAATGGACGCAAGCGCTGCAAAGCTATAGTCGGCGGATCGCCAGCCAACAAAGCTGGCTGGCGTTAAACCAAGGTTACTATGCGGCTTTGCCTACCGATTTCGACGGCGAAAACACCAGCGGTAGTGCGCAAACCTATACCTTGGTTCTCGATCAAGACCGGACCAAGACGCTGTTGCAAGCCAAGAACCATCGTATCCAGGATATTCTACTGACAGCACTGCTGCTGGGTTTGCGCAGCCGGTTGGCGGACGGCGATTTGCTGATCGACCTGGAAGGTCATGGACGCGAGCCGATCTCCGATTTGGATATTTCCAGAACCTGCGGCTGGCTGACGGCTATTTACCCATTTGCGGTCAATACCGACGGCGACCCCTGTGAAGTCTTGCTGAATGTCAAAAACGGCCTGGACAAGCTGCCGCAGAATGGTTTGGATTACGGCGTATTGCGTTATTTGTCCGCAGCGGAAGCGCTTAAATCCTTGCCGAAAGCGCAGGTGGTATTCAATTATCTCGGCCAATTCGATCATCTGTTCAGCCCGGACGGACTGTTCGAACTGGCCGAGGAAGATCACGGCGCAACCCATAGTCCTCGCGGCATCAGGCCGTATTTACTGGAAATCAATGCACTGGTTTACCAAGGCAGCTTACGGATCGATTTTGTCTACAGTGAACAGCTGCATAAGGCCGAAACGATCGAGAGCATTGCCAAGACCATGCAGGCGGCTGTCGACAGCTTAACCGATACTTTGGCGGCCGGGGATTTTTCGTTGGCGGGTTTGAGCGCCGCCGAGTTAAGCGGCTTGCAGGCACAATATCCGGAGCTTGAAGCACTGTATCCGCTGTCGCCGACCCAGGAAGGCATGTTGTTTCACGCCTTAAGCGACAGCTCGGCCGATGTCTATTTCGAGCAGTTGAGTTACGATTTTCAAGGTCGTATGGACTCTGCTTTATTTCAACAGGCTTGGCGTACCGTGATGCAGCGGCACAGCGTGCTGCGTACTGCGGTGGTTTGGAAGGGCTTGAGCAGGCCGTTGCAAGCGCTGTTAAAGCAGACTGAATTCCGCTGGCAAAATCAGGATTGGCGCGAGTTAACAACGCAAGTCGCTGCACAGAGCTGGCAACAGTTCGTCAGCGACGACAGGAAAATGCTGTTTGAGCTGGACCGTGCGCCGTTAATGCGCTGGACACTTGTTCAAATGCCGGACGGGCTATGGCGCTTGCTGTGGACGCATTCGCATATTCTGCTGGACGGCTGGAGTGTCGCGTTGATTATTAAAGACGTGCTGCAACTTTACAGTGCTTTGCTGTCCGCCGAAACGCCGCAGTTGCCGCAAGCCGCGCAATACCGCGATTACATCGCTTGGCTGGAGGGCCGTGACCAGCAGCAGGCTCAACGCTTTTGGCGGGAAACGTTGCAGGATGCGGCACCCGGTACTTTGGTTACTGAACAGACCGGGCAGCAGGGTTATCTTGAATTGTCCGAACAAGTCACTGAAGCCGATTGCATTGCCCTGCAACAACTGGCGCAGCAATTGGGCGTCACGCTCAATACGCTGGTCCAGGCGGCCTGGGCCTTGGTGGTGGCGGAACACAGCGGTAACGACGAAGTGTTGTTCGGCATTACCGTGTCGGGGCGCGCAAACGATTTGGACGGCATAGAAACCATTGCCGGGCTGTTTATCAACACCTTGCCGTTATATCTGCAACTGGATCGGGATATGCTGCTGCCGGATTGGTTGAAAGCGATACAGGCCAAGCAGTTCACGATGCAGCAATATGAATATTCTTCGTTGGCCGATATAAAAAATTGGTCGGGCGCTTCGGTCGCGTTCGACAGCATTTTTATCTACGAGAATTATCCGGTCGATAAAGCCTTGCTTAACGCCGACCAAGCGTTGCGGCTGTGCGGAGTCAAAGCTTACGAGCACACCAATTATTCGTTGACCTTGTTGGCTATCCCGGATAACGGCTTGAATCTGCAAATAACCTATAACGCTGCATTGTTCACGGCCGAGACTATCAAGGCGTATTTGCAGCAGGTGAAAGCTCATCTGCAAGCGATGTCGTTGCAGTCAGGGCAACAAGCGCTGGCGGATTTTTATCAACCGGCTGCGAATCTCGAACAAGCCGACTTTTTACAGGCGATGATGGCTTTGGACGAGGATTTTTAGGCGATGTGCGGTATAGCCGGTATTTATCATTTATCCGGGGAGCAATTGGTTGAGCGCGCCTTATTGCAAACGATGGTCGATAGCTTTGCTTATCGCGGTCCCGACGATGACGGTTTTTACCTGGAGCCGGGATTGGGTTTAGGCTTTCGGCGGCTGGCGATTATCGACCTGAACAGCGGCAATCAACCGATCAGCAATGAAGACGATTCGCTGGTCTTGATTTGTAATGGCGAAATCTATAACTACCGGGAACTTAAAGCCGACTTAATCAAGCTGGGGCACCGGTTTAAAACCGCCTGCGATATTGAAGTCATCCTGCATTTGTACGAGCAATACGGCGTCGAATTATTGCAGCATTTGAACGGACAATTCGCGTTTGCTTTGTACGATAAACGCAAAAAAAGGCTGATGTTGGCGCGCGATCATGTCGGTATCGCGCCGCTGTTTTATACCGTGGCCGGGCAGCGCTTTATTTTCGGCTCCGAGATTAAAGCGATTCTTAAGGATCCGGCCGTTGAGCGTAGCGTCGATTTAACCGGGCTGGACCAGATTTTTACTTTTCCGGGCTTGGTCAGCCCGCGAACCTTGTTTAAAAATATTCATGCGTTGAAACCCGGCCATTTCATCCTGGTTGAACAAGGCGATGTCAAAGTTAAAGAATATTGGGATTTGAATTATCCGATGCAATCGGAATTGGATAACAAGGTCTCGGAGCAGGATTGCATAGACCGTCTGGATGAGGCGCTAAAAAAGGCGGTTAATTATCGGCTACATGCCGATGTGCCTGTCGGTTTTTACTTAAGCGGGGGACTGGATTCGTCATTGATTGCCGGTTTGATTCATGAATTGTCGCCGGAAAAACAGCGGCATTCATTCTCCATCGGTTTTCATGAAAAAGCCATCGACGAGCGCCATTATCAGCAGCTGATGGCGGCGCAGGTCAATTCCATTCATCATGAAACGGTATTCGACAGCGAACATATTGCCGAACGTTTGCAGGAGATGATTTTTCATGCCGAAACACCGTTAAAAGAGTCGTACAACAGCTGCTCGCTGGCTTTGTCGGCCCTGGTCAAACAGCAAGGTTTAAAAGTGGTGCTGACAGGTGAGGGCGCCGACGAATTATTCGCCGGTTATGTCGGTTATCGTTTGGATCAAAACCGGGATCAAGACGACTTTAGTTTGGAAGCGATGCTGGAAACGCAGTTGCAGGAAGAATGCTGGGGCGAGCCGTTTTTCTATGAAAAAAACTATCATGAATTCAAGAACACCAAGCGCGCCTTATATTCTTCGGCTGTATTAGACCAAGCCGATGAATTTGAATGCACCCGCCATGCGCCGGTCGATATAAGCAAATTGCAGGGACGGCACCCGATACACAAACGCTCGTACCTGGATTTCAAATTGCGACTATCCGATCACTTGTTGGCCGATCACGGCGATAGGGTCGCCTATGCGAATTCGGTCGAAGCCCGCTATCCGTTCTTGGATATTGACGTAATTGCCTGCGCCCGGACGATTCCGCCGCATTTGCTGGTCAATAATATGCAGGAAAAATATATTTTAAAGCAGATGGCGCGGAGTTATGTGCCCGATGCGGTCATTAACCGGCCCAAGTTCAGCTTTGTCGCGCCGGGCAGCCCGAATCTGTTGAGACAAAACAACGAATGGCTGGAAGATTTATTATCTTACGAACGCATTAAACGACAAGGTTATTTCAATCCCGATGTGATTGAGCGGCTAAAGAAAACTTATCGCGCGGACGGTTTCAGCATTAATCAGACCTTCGACGACGATTGGTTGTTGATGGTATTGACGTTTAATATTTGGTTGGAAATATTCGGTTTACCGGAATTTTAAGCGAGCAGGGCAAGTTGCATTGATTAGCTGGATACAAGGGAGTGTGCTGGCTTTATTTATACATTAATACAGTAAATGTTATATAACACTATGAAAAATAATTATAAAAAAGTGGCAGCCGGTCTGTTGGCTTTTATTGCTACAACGGACGTTGTTTATGCTGATGATATTTATGATTTAGCTAAAGTGGTCAATGCCACACTAATACAGGCCCCTGAAATTCTACAGCAACAAGCTGCTGTCGAAGGTGCCGAAGCCGGTGTAAAACTTCAAACCGGGCAATTCGATCATACGGTAGTATCCAGCTATACCACCAAGCTGAGTAATTCACCGATTATCAGTTACAACCAGTCCTCTTTTTTAAACTTGACCTATCTGCAATCCTATCAGCATTTGGTGCAGGCAGGTATTTTGAAGCAATACCGCACCGGCATATCAGCCAGTTTTAGCGTCAATGTTTTCCGTAAAGATCCGATAAACGGCCAACCGGAAGCTAATGCCCAAGGCCTCGATTTAACAACCAGCAACGAATCGAGCGTCAATTTTCAGTTGAATATTCCATTATTGAAAGGCGCTACCGAGGAATCAGCCGGAGCGGCGGAAAATGCCGCGATCCTGCAATATCAAGCCGCCCAAAACGATTTGAGCTTTGTCATTTCTTCAATAGTGCTTAATGCCATTAATGCTTATTGGGATTACAAAGTCGCAGTGGAAACTCTTGAGATTAACCGCATATCCGAAGCACGCGTTCAAGACTGGACCGATAAAGCGGAACAAATATTTATTTTAAGTGATCCGTCACGCGCCCAGGAAATGAAAGCCAAATACCGCGCTGAAATTGATGCTGTGCTGGCTTATTTGGCCAATAAACATTTAAGTGTAATAAGTGCCACGCAATTAATGGAACAAGCCAAGGTCGCGCTGTCGGTGGCAATGGGAACACCCTATAAGGATTTTGGTCTGGTGAAAGTGTCTGCCGAGCAATTTCCCAAATTCGAGGCGACAAAACTTAATTACGAACAATTAAATAAAAATTGGGTTGTCCAGGCGATGGAACATCGTGCCGACTTGAAAGCGGTCAATTTAAGACAGGAAGCTAACAATGTACTGGTCAAGAAATATACCCGCGATTTAATGCCGCAATTGGATGTTTCCCTGAATGCCGGTTATCAAGGTTTAAGCGAGGGAGCAAGCGCGAGTACGTTCGGCGACGCGGTGTACCGGAATGTACCGGGGCCGAACTTAGGGGGACAGTTATCTTTCGCCTACCCATTGGAAAATAATGTGCAGGAAGGCTTGCTGGCGCGTCAAAAAGCGCTTTCCCGGAGTACTGAAATCGGTATGGGGCAGTTGGAAAGAACGATCAGCGCACTGGTTGATGTCGATGTGTCGCTTTTAACGAGGCGCATGACTGAAAAAAATATGGCTGAAAAAGCGGTGGCCTTTTATCAGCCGGCTGTCAATGAATTGGCTGAACGAGCTTTGAAAAATGCTCCGACGATGCTGAACTTATTAGAATACGAAGATCGTCTGGTGGGGGCGAAAATCAGTCGCCTTCAAGTGGAAAGCGCTTTAGCTAAGCTCATTGCGGAAGTACGTTTCCAAACCGGTACGCTGATTATCAGTAATGATGAAAATCATGTGGTCGATATCAAGAGCCTAAACGCGTTTTAATATTGGAACAGAATGCTTTGGTGGGTATCTACAAAATATAAAGATTTGGAAGATAGTAGATACCTATATGTTTAAGACTTATATTTTTAGGTATTTCTGGCTTTTGTATCAGATGCGGCAATTAAAATAATACCCATTAAAGGGGTTAATAATAAAGAAGCAAAAAAATATCCCCAAAATCCAAACTTTCTCCTGATTCCTAAACAGGCAATTAGAACACAAATCAAGATATAACCTAAACTAAACATTTTACTACTCCGGTTTTAAAACGTTATAAAACTCGCCGTTTTTCATTTCTTTGATGAATAATTTCTTGTTTGCAATACGTCCTAAATTATCAAAATAGTTATTGCCAAGTTCATTTTTAAAGTTGTATTTTAAGGTCCCAGCTATATCAATCGGTACGATAGAGTTACTTTTTCTTATGGCGGCTGCAATAATTTTTAATCCATCATAACCTTGTCTTGCAGCAAAATTAGGCGGATAACCATATTTCTTATAGAATTTTCTATAAGCATCGGATTTTCTATCCTCACTTTTTTCAGTATCATCGTATATAGATGCGACAAAAACATTATTAGATCTTTTACCGGAGAGTTCCCATAAAGCCGTATCATCCATACTGATACCGCTGAACAAAGGCTTATTAACGCCCATTTCTCGTAATTGATTAATTACCCTTCCGGCAATTTCTCCTTTTGCCCCCAGTAAAATAGCATCAAAGGGATGCTGCTGTAAATCATAGATTAATTGCCGGTAATCCTTTTGCTTCGGGTCTAACGAATGTGAAAAAATAACGTTAGTATCTTTATTTTTTAATAAACCGCTAAAGTTAATTGCGAGATTAAGTCCGCCCATTCCTTGTCTTGAATATAGTACCGCAATATTTTTATACCCTTTAATATCACAAAAATTTACCAAGGCTTGGGCATATTCCCTGGAAGTCGGGAGTATACTGAATACGTATTTAAAACCATGATTCGTTAAATGCTGATCGGTTGCAAATGTCGATATGGATAAAATACCATGTTGTTCATAGCTGACCGAAGAAGAAATAGCCTGGTTCGATTCTGATATGCTGAGCACGGCAATAATATTCGGATCACTGACAATATCTTCTGTCATACGGTTATTATCGTTTGAAACATCATAAAACTCATGCAAAACCATTTTCTTTTGTATCAGAACGTCATCTTTTGTAAAGGTAAATCCACGCTCATTTTCTTCTTCTAAAGCTAATTCAGCTCCTCGCTTAAAATTAGCTCCCAAAAAAGGTAGATTCCATGTAACTGCAATATTAATATCGCCGGTATCCTTTCGTGCTAATTCTTCTCTTTTATGAAGCGAATATTGATAACTTGAAAGATAACCGAATAAAAAACGTGCAGGTAAAGTTCCAGCGATTATGATGAGCAGCAATGGGAGCGCATATTTTTTCATCTTGATTAGCGTTTCGGCGCGTCCGATTCGCCGCCTAAAATAATCGGCATTTCTTTTGAACTATTACCAAGCACAATGACTTTCGAATTATTTGAATTCGAAAGAGCAACAGTAGCTTGAATACCCTGCCATTTTAATATGTCCGATGTCATCGATTTACTGATGGTTTCGTTATAAGCCCTAATGCCATCCGCTTCGATCAATTTCCGTTTGGCTTCCAGTTTTTCTCCTTCTATTCGATATTGATAGGCTTCAGCCAGTTCTTTATATTCAATTTTCTTTTCCATTACAGTTTCAATTGACTTTGGCAATGTAATTCGGGTAATGACGACATCTTGAATCGTAATATAGTTTTTTTCCAGTTGATCCATGGTATCGTTTACCATAACCTGAAGAAGCGCCGGGTCAGGTGAATACATACTGTTAATATCTAAATGACCGACTTGAACCCTAATATCGGATTCTACTTCTGGAACGACTACTTTATATAGATAATCAGGACCAATGCGCTGATGCAATATTCCTATAGTTTCTAATTCAGGATAATAACGAATAGATATTTCAAGCTCGACTTTTAATCCTTCTTTAGTTAAGGCTACCATACTATGTTGATACTGCTGTATTCGAGTATCATAGATATACATGATATTCCATGGAAGTATCAACGTTATACCTTCCTGGTAAGTTTTGTCAGTAACTGTTCCTTGTCCGAATCGTCTATATAATATGCCGACTTCTCCTGATTTTATTGTTATAAAAACATATGACCAGAAAAATGCTAGAAAAAGCGCTGTGATCATAACTAAGGTTATAATAGTCGGCAAATTTCGTGTTATTAGTGACTCTGATGAATTGCTCATAGGATATTCAGGTATTATGTGGTTTTATATTATTAATCAACCGACAGGCTATCTTTATTTTAAATATCGGACGCTCACTTTAATAAATATTTTTAACAAGCTTTTTTTAAGTTAATCAGGGGTTCTCTGCAGCTCATTGGTAATTTATAAAATAATCGCTCAAAAAGGATATGCGGCACCAAGTTAGATCAATAAATTAACAGATGGTAACATGCTGCTGAAAGACATGGAAAATTTTTTTCCTTAAGTTTTCGATATTCATTTTAGGCTTTATATTCATTATTCGTTTTTTAGGATAGTCCGATAAAGTTATGTTTTATGCAGATAAAAACAAAGCAGAAATACCAGCTTTCAGTTCCAAAAATCATTGTTCTCGGATATAGAATGTAAAGCTTCTAATATCAAATCGTAATTGGATAATGGCTTGCTTTATGTAAAACGAAGGTGCCCTAAATTTTATCAACCGTTGAACCTAAATAAAGGTAGATAAAAGAGTGAGCACAACTGCATGGCTGCGACCGCTTCCGGCCGTTAATCTTGTCGTAGCCGCTAAGGGTGTGTGCTTAGATGTCTTTGTACGTCTTAAATCAGCATTATTGAGGTCGGAAAGGTCGTCCTTATTCAAATCAAGCAGGAGTAAATAAAATGAACCGTTTCGACAGAATATATCAATTACATAAACTATTGACTAACCGCCGCAACCCGATACCGTTAACAGACATCATGAAAGAACTGGAATGCGCGAAGGCAACCGCGGCGCGTTACATTGAAGACATGCGCACTTACCTTGATGCGCCGCTGGAGTATGACAGGAAACTCAACGGCTATTACTATGACCTGCAACAGGCAGACAAGCCCTACCAACTGCCCGGACTCTGGTTTAGTGCCGAAGAACTGAACGGCCTGCTGATCTGTCATCAAATCTTGCAAAACATCAGCCCCGGCATACTCAGCCAGCAGATAAGCCAACTGCAACAAAGAATCAACCAGCTGTTCAAGCTACAACCGCACACCCCGGCCGATATTTCACAGAAAATAAAAATCCTATCCATCGGTCGGCGCTTAAAAGACGACGCCCAGTTCAAAAAAATAGCCACCGCCCTGTTCAATGGCAAACGAATCGACATCCACTACACCGCCAGAGGTGAAAATGCTGCACAAAGCCAAAGAACAATCTCGCCGCAACAACTGATTTATTATCGCGACAACTGGTATATAGCCGCCCACTGCCATCACCGGGATCAACTGCGGGTATTCGCCGTAGACAACATCGGCTCAGCAAAAATACTAGATCAAATTGCCTTGTCGACCGACCCAAAACAGCTGGAGCAATTCCTCACTTCGTCCTACGGCATTTTCAGCGGGGATGCGGAACATATCGCCATGCTGGAATTTACCAAAGCCCGAGCCCAATGGGTCGCCGATGAGAACTGGCATCCCAACCAACAGGGGCAATGGCTGGACAACGGCAAGTACCAGCTGAGCATCCCGTTCAACGACAGCCGTGAATTGATCATGGACATCCTCAGACACGGCGCCGAAGTGGAAGTTAAATCGCCGCAGTTTTTGGTTGATAGTGTTAGGACGCAAATAGAGGCTATGCAAAAAATTTATAAAAAATAAAGAACAACCTCACGGAATGAGGTTGTAAGTGTGGATAATGGGAATTAAAGCAAGCGTTAGGAAGGAAACATGACAAAAAGGCTGTATTACAAATATTGGGGCAAGGCTGGTTCGGATGACAGGCGGGGTAATAACTATCACCTGTTGCCGTATCATTGTTTGGATGTGGCGGCGGTGGGCTGGCAATTATTGACGCCCGGCAAACCGCTTTGCAAACAATTAGCAAAGCAATTGGACGTAGAGCCCGAATGGCTAAGAACATTATTTGTTTTCTGTCTGGCGCTACATGATCTGGGTAAATTTGCCCGAGCTTTTCAGGGTTTGAAGCAGGATTTGTCAGTCGATTTGGTAAAAGCTAATCCCAGAATGTCTTATTCTGAACGACACGACAGTTTGGGCTTTTGTCTTTGGCAAGAAACACTGCAAACCAAACTGTTTGAGCAACCGCCAAGCAATGAGTCAGCAGGTAACGAATGGCTATTTCATTTAGAGCCTTGGCTGGAAATAGTCACCGGCCATCATGGCATGCCGCCCAAAACAAACTTACGAACGCGGAATTTCTTTGAAGTTGAAGATGAGCAAGCGGCAATGGCATTTGTACAGGATGCTATTGCACTTTTTCTTGGCGATTTCGATTTCAAACCGTTACTGGATAAGGCGCTTAAGAAACGGCTGAAACCCGTATCCTGGCAATTGGCAGGGGTCGCGGTATTGGCCGATTGGTTAGGCTCGAATCAGGATCATTTTAAATACTGCGATAAACCAAAAGATTTGGATGTGTATTGGCGTGAGATAGCTTTAAAGAAAGCGGTAGATGCCGTTAATGCTTTACCGAAAACGCCTGAAGTTACTGCATTTCAAAGTGTCAAAAGTTTATTTGATTTTATCCAAGAACCTACACCATTACAAAAATACGCAATCGCTGAACCGCTCACGGAACAACCGCAACTCTTTATTCTGGAGGATGTCACCGGCGCCGGAAAAACCGAAGCTGCCTTGATTTTGACCCAGCGCTTGATGGCGCAAGGCTTGGCGGATGGTTTATATATTGCCTTGCCCACCATGGCGACAGCCAATGCCATGTATAAAAGACTGGGCGATGTTTATCGCAAGTTTTATCAATCGGGCAGTGAACCGTCGCTGATTTTGGCTCACGGTGCCCGAGAGTTATCACAGGATTTTCAGGATTCCGTTGTTTTAGCCAAGCAGCCGATAACAGACGGCGATTATCTGAATGGAAAGAACGAGGAAGATCAGGAATTAAGCGCCACCGCTTACTGCAATGCATGGCTGGCCGACAGCCGTAAAAAAGCGCTACTGGCCGATGTCGGCGTCGGCACATTGGATCAAGCTTTGTTAGCGGTTTTGCCAGCGCGCCATCAGTCGCTACGCTTGTTGGGATTGGGCCGAAAGGTATTGTTGGTCGACGAAGTCCATGCTTATGACAGCTACATGCAAAAATTGCTGGATGCTTTGCTGGAAGCCCATGCCCGGCAAGGCGGCAGCGTGATTTTGTTATCGGCAACCTTGCCGCAAACTATGCGCGAAACCTTGGTCAATGCCTTTCATAAAGGCCTGGGGCAAACTGCTCCAACGCTGAGCGATCCGGCTGAATATCCTTTAGCCACGCATACCCCGGCAGCAACCGTTGAACAACAGATCGATACCCGTGAAGCCGTAAAACGCACCGTCAACATTCAACGCCTGAACAGCGAAGACGAAGTGATGGCGAAAATTCGGCTAGCCGTTGCTGCCGGACAATGCGTGTGCTGGATACGTAACACGGTAAAAGCCGCCAGACAGTCTTATCAAGATTTAATGGATGCCGGTACTGATGCAAATCGGTTAAGTTTGTTTCACAGCCGCTTTGCGATGATCGACCGCCAAGAAATTGAAAACCGCACGCTGCAATATTTTGGTGATGGCTCGACCCCTGAACATAGAAAAGGTCAGGTATTGATGGCCACGCAAGTGGTTGAGCAATCTCTGGATTTGGATTTCGACGTGATGATTACTGATTTGGCCCCTATCGATTTGATCATTCAGCGGGCGGGAAGATTGATGCGCCATGTCCGGGATGCGCAAGGCAACCGGATCAGACAGGAAGGCGCAAAAGACCAGCGAGGCACACCAACGCTTTACCTGTTTTCACCACACCCGATAGAAGATGCGGATGCAAATTGGCTGAAACCGGATCATGCCGGAACGCAGGCGATTTACCCGCATATCGGACAACTTTGGTTGACGGCGAAACATTTGCTTGAGCGCGGGCAATTCACCATGCCCGATGATGCGAGAGATTTAATTGAAGGCGTGTATTCGTTTGATGCCGAAGCGGACATACCGGATGTGCTGTTGGATGGTTCTATACAGGCGACAAGCAAAACCATGGTGCAAAAAAGCATGGCCGATTTGAACGTGCTCAAGCTCAATAAAGGCTATACCCGTTCCAGCGGCGACTGGGATGAGGAAACCAGAATCCCGACCCGTTTAACTGAAGAAGAAACCGTCTCTGTAGTACTGGCGATTGTAGAAAACGGCCAACTAAAACCATACGCTAAAGCGGAACCTTATGCCTGGGCGTTGAGCACCGTCAAATTACCGGAATACGAATGGAAAAAAGCGCAACAGCAGATCCCGGAAAATCTGAAAAGTTTGATCGAAACCTTGAAAGCCGAGCAAAAAGCATTGCGTTGGGTTGAGATATTGCCGTTGCAGGAGGGGCAAGTCATCTACAGTCCGCAACATGGGTTTATAGGGTAAATCCCCACGGGTGTGGGGAACGAATTAATTTATTCTATCAAGAAAGAGATAGAATCGGTTCATCCCCACGGGTGTGGGGAATGTATAGTTTAAGTGATTTTAAATTTTTTAGAAAGAGATAGAATCTTATCTTTATCGTTTACTTATTTTTGATTTGAAATTATCATTGTCCTGTCAAAACAGCAATGAGGATTTAACGTGGATCAAATTAAGGGGATTATCGATGCAATTAACTCTTTTTCGCCGGCACCGTTAGCTGTTATCGGTTTGGCACTAGTGTTAGCAATTATTCTGGCACTGAAAATGTAAATTGTTAAGAAAACTTAGGAGCTGGTAACACGAATTTGGTGGAAATGAATTGATGTATTTAGATATAGGAACCAACAATGAAACTTAAAGTAATCGTACACGAAGCAGAAGAAGGCGGTTTTTGGGCGGAAGTGCCGTCAATACCCGGATGCGTAACGCAAGGCGATACCTTCGATGAATTGCTGGGCAATATTTACGAAGCGGTAGAAGGTTGCTTGGCCGTTGATATTGATGAAGCAACTATAACCGGAAACGACCGAATCATGGAGATAGCCGTGTGAAGTCGGTCAGCGGCAAAAGGCTTTGTCGACTGTTGGAAATCAGAGGCTGGGAATTAAAGCGCATCAACGGCAGCCATCATATTTACGCCAAATCAGATTGCAATCTTCGCATTTCCGTCCCGGTACATGGCGACAATGCATTAAAAATCGGTTTGCAGAAGCAGATTATGAAAATGGCCGACATCGACGAATCCGAATTGTAATAGACGGCTTGCGAAAGCCAAGGAGAAGACATGAATTTAATCACCGATCGCTGGATACCGGTCATTCGTCAAAATGGACTACCGGACACTATCGTTCCCTGGCAAATTGTTGACGCGGATAATCCTGTTATTGAAATCAATGCGCCAAGACCGGATTTCCAGGGCGCTTTGTACCAGTTGTTAATCGGTTTGCTGCAAACTTGTTTTTCACCGGAAGATGAGGAGCAATGGTTGGAGCATTGGCAGGAAATACCAGAGCCTGAAGCATTGCAGGCAGGTTTTGAGAAAGTGGCGTTTGCGTTCGAGTTAGATGCTATCGACGGCCCTGCATTTTTGCAGGATTTCGATTTGCCCGATGGAGAAACCAAAGCGATTTCGGCATTATTGATCGAATCACCGGGCGGAAAAACACTTAAAGATAATCTCGATCACTTCGTCAAACGCGATAGGGCGAATCAGCTTTGCCCTAGTTGTACCGCAACAGCTTTATTTACATTGCAAACCAACGCGCCTTCCGGCGGCGTTGGTCATCGTGTCGGACTTCGCGGCGGCGGGCCGCTGACAACCTTGATATTTCCAAAAGCCCCATCGACTACTTTATGGCAAAAGCTTTGGCTGAATGTCTTGAATCAAGAAGAATTTGAGCCTGCTGAAAAAATTGATTCGAGCATCTTGCCTTGGCTAGGTAAAACCCGTGTTTCCGACAAAGGACAAATAACCTCGCCTAGCGAAGTTCATCCGTTACATGCTTACTGGGGTATGCCTCGTCGTATCCGTTTGACGACAAAAATAGAGGATGCCAATTGCGATCTATGCGGCAACCATGCAGAACTTTTATATCAGGCCTACCGAACCAAAAATTACGGCACCAACTACGAAGGCGCTTGGGTGCATCCTTTAACACCTTATCGTTTCGACCCGAAAAAGGTCAATCCGCCATTATCCTTGAAAGGTCAGCAAGGTGGCCTAGGTTATCGGCATTGGCTTGGGCTTACCCTGCAAGACAATGATAATGGCGATAAAGCATCAAAAATCGTGCAGCTCTATAACGAAGAGCGCGGCAAAAACTTACGGGACAATAGCGGGGCTTCGCTTTGGTGTTTCGGCTACGACATGGACAACATGAAAGCACGGTGTTGGTATGAATCGAGATTCCCCATCTATTACCTTAGCGAAATGCAACGCAACAATCTGACGGATTGGGCTGCTGAGTTCGTTAATGCCGCCAAAGAAACCGTCAAAATGCTGCGTGAAGAAGTGAAATCTGCCTGGTTTAATCGCCCGAAAGACGCCAAGGGCGATATGAGCCAAATCGACGCGCAATTTTGGCAAGCCACAGAAACAGGTTTTTATCGGTTACTGGAACAACTTGCGATGCTACCCGAGGATGCGCGGATGGCACCGAGTGAAATTTACGCAAGCTGGTTTGAAACCCTTAGGAAACAGATGTTTCAGATTTTTGAAGCGGCAACCTTGGCATCAACACCGGAAGACCTAAATTTAAAGCGGATTGTGAATGCGAAAAACGCCTTACGCATTAAGTTTTACGGCAATAAAACACTCAAAGCACTTAAAGCAAAAGCCAAACCAGAGGAGGCGGCCGGATGAGCGAAGACTACTATTTTTTAAATGCAGCGGAAAGAAAAGCGTTACAAAGTTGGCATGTATGGCTGGACGATAACCGCGGCGACCGTGCTCGGTTACGCCGAGCAGAAAGTCCGGAAGATATTTTATTAACAGATGCGTTTTTTCATTTTTTAGACAAGATGAATAAAGCGTCACCACAGTGGTCGCAAAACAAACCGATGTTGACCAGTGCCAGCATCGCTGGTGCGCTGTCCCATGTTAAAACTGACAAACAAACGCCCAGCAAGCTATACAACAGCAAAGCCACCGATGCGCCGAAGAAATCGGCTAGTTTCGCCGAACAACTGGCAACACCGTCGGAAGGCAAAAGCAAGGCTCCGATGAGCGAATTACGTTTTCAGCAATTACAAAAAAGCCCAACAACCGATGATTTTTATCGCCGGATTATCAGAGCCATAGGATTGTTGGGCGGTAACGTCAATATTATCTCGTTAGCCAACGACATTATTCATTGGCATCGTGAGTTTGAGCGCCAAGTCGACCACCGACAGCCTGCCAACCGCTTAGCTGTGCGTTGGGCTACCGATTATTTCACTGCTTTACCTAAAAATTCTGACTAAGGAGAGACTGTATGAGCCGCTTTATCCAATTACATTTATTAACCGCTTATCCGCCTGCCAATTTGAATCGTGACGATCAAGGTAGCCCAAAAACAGCCAAGATGGGCGGTTATGACCGCTTGCGAGTTTCTTCACAATGTTTGAAAAGAACATGGCGCACTTCGGATTTATTTCAAGCTGCAATGAGTGACCATTTAGGCATACGCACCAAATTATTAGGAATCGATATTTATAACCAGTTAATCGCTGGAGGGATAAAAGAAAAAGACGCCAAAGATTGGACGAAAGCCATAGCGGGGGTATTTGGCGCTTTAAAAAAAGCGGAAAAAGACAAACCGTTGGCAGATATTGAGATTGAGCAATTGGTCCATGTCAGCCCTGCCGAACAACAGACGATGAAAACGCTGACTGAAAAACTCATTGCCGAACAGCGAGCGCCGGACGTTGATGAGCTTAAGCTGCTTCGCTTGAATGAACAGGCAGTGGATATTGCCCTGTTCGGCCGTATGTTAGCTTCCAGCCCCGCTTTTAATATTGAAGCCGCTTGCCAAGTGGCTCACGCCATAAGCGTCCATCCGGTAGTCATCGAAGACGATTACTTCACCGCTGTCGATGATCTTAATAAAGGCTTGGAAGATATGGGCGCGGCTCACATTGGCGAAACCCGCTTTGCGGCAGGTTTGTTCTATTCCTACATCTGCATTAACCGAGAATTGCTGCTTAAAAATCTGGACGGCAATGAAGAATTGGCAAATAAAGCTATTCGCGCCTTGACCGAAGCGGCAGTTAAAGTCGCTCCCGAAGGCAAGCAAAACAGCTTTGCGTCCCGCGCTTATGCCTCGTATGTATTGGCGGAAAAGGGCGACCAGCAACCTCGCTCGTTGTCAGTCGCCTACCTCAAGCCGATCAACCATCGTGAAAATGAAGATTTTATCGCCGATTCGATCACGGCCATCATTAAACAAAAAGACAGCTTCGATAAGGTCTACGGTGCCTGTGCGGATACGCGCTATGAACTGAATGCGCCCAAAGAACAGGGGACGTTGGTTGAACTGCTCGATTTCGTCGGTCAATAAAAGGGTAAATTATGGACATTCTGGTATTCCGTTTATACGGACCTATGGCAAGCTGGGGTGAAATTGCCGTCGGTGAAAGTCGCCACACCGCCAGTTATCCCAGTAAATCCGCTATTATCGGCTTGCTGGGAGCCGCGTTGGGCATTGCGCGCAACGAGGAAGAAAAGCAGCAGCAACTGCAACAAGGCTATGCGTTGGCAGTGGAGCTATTGACTGCCGGACATTTGCTACGCGATTACCACACCACTCAAGTACCTGACTCAGTGGGCAAGTTTACTTATCGCACCCGACGGGATGAACTGATTTTAGGCAAAGAACGTTTGGGCACGATTTTATCCAGCCGCGAATATCGCACTGACGCTTTGGCGCTGGTTGCAGTTCGTGTTTTAGTTGATGCACCGTTTACCTTGGCTGAAATTCAGGCGGCTTTGTTACAACCCAAATATCACCTGTATCTGGGACGTAAATCCTGTCCTTTGGCAGCGCCCTTGCAACCCCAGCTAATAACCGATCAGCTGAACTATTATGACGCGTTTAAAGCCTATCAACATAAACCGATGTTGCCGACGTCGATAGCAAGCAATGGCACATTGGCTAAACGTGATTATGACTGGTTGGGTCGGCCGAATGACCGCCATTACTATTGGGAGGGGCAACCGGAAGATTTTTCCGATACCTTGGATTTAACCCTGAGGCAAACGCGCACCCGGCATGATCAGCCGTTATCTCGCAAACGCTGGCAGTTTATGCCGCGCCAAGAGCATTATCTATTCTGTTCGGGAGACGCGTAATGTATTTTTCCAGAGTGCGTATTCGTCCCACTATTTTTAAATCATCGCAATTAGGGCGAGTACTGGAAGGCAATGTTTACGGTATTCATCGTCTGTTATGGGACTTGTTTCCTGATGAAAAGCAAAGAACTTTTTTATACCGCGAAGAAATCGCACGAGAGCAGTTGGGCGCGTTGCCTGCTGTACACGGCGAACCGATTTATTATCTGGTGTCGCAAACCAAACCGATCGAAACTGATGACTCATTATTCAACGTTGATTCGAAAGACTATCAACCGCAATTGAAAACCGGGCAACGCTTTACATTTGAACTGCGAGCCAATCCTGTCGTGACAAGATTAGGCAAAAAACATGATGTAGTCATGGATGCGCAGCAGCAGCTTTTACAATTGTTGGTTAAGGAGTTAAATCTTGAAACCGAGTTGTCGGCCAAACAGGAAAAGAGCGCTTACAAAAGATTACTGCTAGAAAAGGGAGGAGAAGCATTCAGCCAACAGCTTACCGAAATACTGAAAATTAATCCTCTTTATGCTGAACGTTTACAACAGGGAGGGCTGCTTTCTGACCATTTGGAATGGGCGCTAAAAGCCGGTGTCGATAGAACTCTTGAACACTGGTTCATTAAGCAGGGCGAACGTCTGGGATTCAAGCTGGTAGCTGATGACAACAATTTAAGCAAGCTGCAAAACAGTGCTTATCAATGGCATGGTTTGTCAGCAAAAGGGGGTAAAGGCGATAAAGCAGGTTTCAGCTCGGTCGATTTTACCGGGGAACTGCAAATAACCGATATGGAGAAATTCAAGGAAGCTTTGTTTGCCGGTATTGGGCGATCAAAGGCCTTTGGCTGTGGTTTACTGTTGATACGGCGATGCGGATAAATGCGTCCAACTCCCAAGCGTTAATTTCTGGATTGTTTTCGTTGGGTATTTGAATGATTTTACAGGTAACAAGTGTTAAATATTTGCATGATTATCAATTGTGGCTAAGGTTCAAAGATGATTCGGAAGGCGTCGTCAATTTAGACGGCGAACTGTGCGGAGCTTTGTTTGATCCACTTAGGGACCTGACTTTATTCAGCCAGGCTAAATTGGATAAAGAATTGGCTACCGTGGTCTGGCCTAACGGAGCGGATTTGGCCCCTGAGTTTTTACATGCGTTATTAAAGTGATAGTCAGATGAGTTTATTGAGCAAGTCAAATACGGCATAGGCCCTGCCAAAGCCTTCGGTTGCGGCCTGCTTTCTTTAGCAAGGATTTAAATTAAACCGAATTTGGTTTATATTTAGGTTTTTGTAAAATGCGCGAGAATACTATGAATCTATCAAAAAACATTAAACCGATTAGCTATCTCAAGGCTAATGCCGCGCAGGTTGCTTTGGAATTAAAAGATTCCGGCCAAGCGATGATTATTACTCAAAACGGCGAAGCCACTATGGTGGTTCAGTCCGTTGCCGAGTATGAGCGCATGCAGGAAACCTTGGCATTGTTGAAAATGCTGGCGCAAAGCCAGCAAGCGGTCGGTTTAGGAAAAACCGTCTCCAGTGCGGATGCGTTTAGCCAATTGCGGGCGCGGCGCGGTTTGGCATGACGCTGGAGGTTGTTCTCTCGGAACCGGCGCTGGCTGATTTGCTGGATATTAATGATTATTACCTTGTGGAAGTCAGTGATCGCGTTGCGAGCAAGATCATCGATAGTTTGGAGACAGCGATAAACAACTTAGCTGAGTTTCCCGATAGAGGCAGCATCCCCAAGGAATTGTTGTCTCTGGGGATTCGGCAGTATCGGCAGGTGATTGAAAAGCTTTACCGGATTATTTACGAAACATTTGCCGATAAGATCGTGGTTCATGCAATACTCGATGGACGGCGCGATATGCAAACCCTGCTTATGCAGCGTATTTTGCGTGTTTGAGTTTGGGGCTGTTTTGAGACTGGGAAGTCGAGTCGAGTATGGGCTTTGAACATAAAGCCTTCAGCTGCGGGTTGTTATCGTTGGTCAGAGTGTGGTGCTATAGTGTGTATGACAAGTCATACAAGAGGTGATGTTATGAGAATTAATGCACGGCTCGATGAGCATAGCGAAAAAAATTTAGAGTTTATTAAGCAGGTTACAGGCGAAAACGTTACCCAGATTATTAAAGATTTGCTGGAAGAACGCGCCCAACAATTAAGGCAACAAAATAAACCGGGAAGCAAGTTAAAAGCATTGCTTGAAAGCGATTTTGTTGGCTGTGCCGAAGGACCGGAAGATTTGTCTGCCAACTATAAAGATTATCTGTATCAGGGATTAAAGGAAAAACATGGTCTTGATTGATACAGGATATTGGTGTGCTTTGGCTAACCCCAAAGATAAATACCATCAACAGGCAGTCAGTGTAGGCAAATCGCTTACAGAAGACCCGATCACCACTTGGCCGGTGATTACAGAAACATGCCATCTGCTACAAAGGGAGCTGGGGGCTACCTCTGCAAGTCATTTTATTAAAATGCTGCAAGATAATGAGATTGCTATTTTTGCCATCGAAACCCTGCATTTACCCCTGGTTCAACGGTTAATGCACAAATACGCCGATCTCCCTATGGACTTGGCCGATGCCTCATTAGTCATTCTGGCCGAAAAGTTAGGCCACGGCCGCATACTCTCAACCGATCAACGCGATTTCAAAACCTATCGCTGGAAAAACCATAAACCATTCCAAAATCTGTTATTGCCGGAATAATCATGCTTCCACCCTTAAAACCCATCACCATGAAAGAACGCGTCTCCATGGTCTTTATCGAAAAAGGCCAAGTCGATGTTAAAGACGGCGCTTTCGTCGTCATCGACGAAACCGGCATCCGCACCCATATTCCGGTCGGCAGCATCGCCTGCATCATGCTGGAGCCGGGCACCCGCGTTTCCCATCACGCCGTAGCATTGGCGGCAAGGGCGGGGACCTTGCTGGTTTGGGTCGGAGAAGCCGGAGTGCGGGTCTATGCGTCCGGCCAGCCGGGCGGGGCGCGTTCGGACCGCTTGTTGTATCAGGCCAAATTGGCATTGGACGATGCGGCGCGCTTAAAAGTGGTGCGCAAAATGTACGAAATCCGTTTCGGCGAAAAGCCGCCGGAACGGCGTAGCGTCGAACAATTGCGCGGTATAGAAGGCGCTCGGGTGAAAAAAATCTACCAGCTATTAGCCAAACAGGCCGGTGTGGAATGGAAAGGCCGTAGATACGACCAAACCGACTGGGATAACGGCGATATGCCGAACCGCTGCATCAGTTCGGCGACGGCCTGCTTGTACGGCATCAGCGAAGCGGCGGTGCTGGCGGCAGGCTACGCGCCGGCCATCGGCTTTATTCATACCGGTAAACCTTTATCGTTCGTCTACGACATCGCCGATTTGTTCAAGTTTGACGACATCATTCCTCATGCTTTTAAAATCGCCGCCAAAAACTACCACAACCCGGAACGGGAAGTGCGCCTGATGTGCCGCGATATTTTCCGGCAAACTAAAATACTCAAAAAAATCATCCCTACGATAGAAGAAGTCCTGGCCGCCGGTGAGCTTGAACTGCCGACGCCTGCCGAAGAGAATATCGCACCGGCCATTCCCAATCCTGAGAGTATCGGCGATGTTGGTCATCGTAGTTGAAAACGTCCCGCACCGGTTAAGAGGGCGATTGGCCGTTTGGCTGATTGAGATTCGGGCGGGCGTTTATGTCGGCGATTTATCGGCCAAAGTCAGGGAGATGATCTGGGCGCAAATTGTAGACGGTATTGAAGAAGGCAATGCAATTATGACCTGGAGCACCAATACCGAATCGGGATTTGATTTTCTGACGCTAGGCGAAAATCGCCGTTTGCCGGTCGAGTTTGACGGACTCAAACTGGTTTCTTTTTATCCGGTTGAAGACCAAAAGGATAAAGAAGCTCTTTAACAATTTAATGGTAAAAAACGGCTGTTTTTTCGGTGGAAAAACGGAAGTGATTATTTCGCTTTAGTAACAGTATGTTATGATCAGTGTGTTCCCCACAGCCGTGGGGATGAACCGCCCTCTAACGTGAACGTTTAAATCAAAAGCGGGTGTTCCCCACAGCCGTGGGGATGAACCGTCGCCGTGCTCGCCCGGCTAAAGCTGCCTGTAGTGTTCCCCACAGCCGTGGGGATGAACCGCGCAACTCAATCACGGAAATGACGGGGAACGGGTGTTCCCCACAGCCGTGGGGATGAACCGGCAAACTTCGCGCTGAATTGCGCATCTTTTCGTGTTCCCCACAGCCGTGGGGATGAACCGGCTTTGTCGTTGATACCCCAGCCGGGGACGGTGTGTTCCCCACAGCCGTGGGGATGAACCGCAATATTTATTAATGATGAACGCCCGTTTCCGGTGTTCCCCACAGCCGTGGGGATGAACCGGCGAGCGGCAAAACTGGCGATCACAGCGGCGGGTGTTCCCCACAGCCGTGGGGATGAACCGCCGCCATTTTTTATCAAAGAAGCGGCATAAATGTGTTCCCCACAGCCGTGGGGATGAACCGGCAGTGATGTTTTTCTGAGACAAATTTATAAAGTGTTCCCCACAGCCGTGGGGATGAACCGCTGAGGGGTGACCACTTGGATGTTGTCAATGGGTGTTCCCCACAGCCGTGGGGATGAACCGCATTACCGGAAAAACAGCACCGATAGAAATCAGTGTTCCCCACAGCCGTGGGGATGAACCGCAACATCACGAGGATAAACGGCAACCAATTTAGTGTTCCCCACAGCCGTGGGGATGAACCGCGGATTAACAGTAAACGGGGTTAAACAGCCGAGTGTTCCCCACAGCCGTGGGGATGAACCGCCTCTCTCGAATTCGATAGAGTTTGGAGTGGTGTGTTCCCCACAGCCGTGGGGATGAACCGCTCCTACGGATTAGTACAGGCATCAACCAGGGGTGTTCCCCACAGCCGTGGGGATGAACCGTTTTTCCAAAGAAAGCGGGTTACCCGTTCCATGTGTTCCCCACAGCCGTGGGGATGAACCGTCCACGACCTAAAGCCGCAAGCCAGATCACTAGTGTTCCCCACAGCCGTGGGGATGAACCGAATATTTGCAGATGATATTTCAATTTCAAGCCGTGTTCCCCACAGCCGTGGGGATGAACCGCCTCTCTCGAATTCGATAGAGTTTGGAGTGGTGTGTTCCCCACAGCCGTGGGGATGAACCGTTTTGGGATAAGGGCAAGCAGTTAGAGTTAGCGTGTTCCCCACAGCCGTGGGGATGAACCGTATCGGGCTGTATTTTACTGGTGGGACGACGAGTGTTCCCCACAGCCGTGGGGATGAACCGCTTATGACGATGCGGCGAAGTGCGCAATAAAGGTGTTCCCCACAGCCGTGGGGATGAACCGCTCAATTACTTTGGGAGGGCCTGCATTAACACGTGTTCCCCACAGCCGTGGGGATGAACCGGCACTTGGTGGGGCCAAATGGATACGCACAAAGTGTTCCCCACAGCCGTGGGGATGAACCGCGAGCGATCATGTACCAGTCTCCTGATGATGTGTGTTCCCCACAGCCGTGGGGATGAACCGGCACTTGGTGGGGCCAAATGGATACGCACAAAGTGTTCCCCACAGCCGTGGGGATGAACCGCAATAGTCGAGGATGATGATTTAGGCGTAATTGTGTTCCCCACAGCCGTGGGGATGAACCGCTTGAGGCGAGTTTACCGAGTCTTTCTTGATGGTGTTCCCCACAGCCGTGGGGATGAACCGCTTCTTAATGTCGTTTATTTCTAGCCATTTCAGTGTTCCCCACAGCCGTGGGGATGAACCGGGAATGTTTTTCTTTTGATGTTTCAAATTTCCGTGTTCCCCACAGCCGTGGGGATGAACCGCCGAATTATGCAGAAACGAAACAGCGGATGATGTGTTCCCCACAGCCGTGGGGATGAACCACCCTGAAATGCGTCGGCGGTTCGCCCGGTTGCGTGTTCCCCACAGCCGTGGGGATGAACCGTTAGGGTGCGCGTCCTTGCGCTGAGAAATGTTGTGTTCCCCACAGCCGTGGGGATGAACCGTAGGTGCCGACGAGCAAGCCTGTAAAACTTATGTGTTCCCCACAGCCGTGGGGATGAACCGCCTCTTAATTTTGCCTCGCTAATTCCGAGTCCGTGTTCCCCACAGCCGTGGGGATGAACCGTGCGCCGAGAAAAAATTGATGTTGACGATAAGGTGTTCCCCACAGCCGTGGGGATGAACCGGTATACGCTGCTTGTTACGCCGCGTGGCAAAAGTGTTCCCCACAGCCGTGGGGATGAACCGCATATCGTCATGCGCTGGAACAGGGAACGCGAGTGTTCCCCACAGCCGTGGGGATGAACCGCAACTGAGCTTTTAAACCAGCAATTGCAGCGCGTGTTCCCCACAGCCGTGGGGATGAACCGACCAAGGCAGTTATGTATTTAGTTGCCAATTTGTGTTCCCCACAGCCGTGGGGATGAACCGTTGTGATTGCTCCAGTTTCAAAACAAACAACCGTGTTCCCCACAGCCGTGGGGATGAACCGTGCATAGGTTCTTTCTTTATCATCCCTATTAAGTGTTCCCCACAGCCGTGGGGATGAACCGAGCTTATCATAATCGGGCAATTCGCACCTAAAGTGTTCCCCACAGCCGTGGGGATGAACCGGCCTTTCAGCACTTTGTCGCCACACTTATTCCGTGTTCCCCACAGCCGTGGGGATGAACCGCTTATTTCTTGCAGCTCGACGGTGACAGCCTCGTGTTCCCCACAGCCGTGGGGATGAACCGGAAATTAACTAATGAATAAACCAATACAACACGTGTTCCCCACAGCCGTGGGGATGAACCGCGACAAGCAGGCGCATAACGCTGAACTAAGGCGTGTTCCCCACAGCCGTGGGGATGAACCGATGATGTCAATCCGCCAAAAGTGCGAAGATGCGTGTTCCCCACAGCCGTGGGGATGAACCGGCTAAACTAACTTCTTCCGGTCCTGATTTTTCGTGTTCCCCACAGCCGTGGGGATGAACCGCCATTGAAAAATTCGTGGTTGATTGGCCGGGCGTGTTCCCCACAGCCGTGGGGATGAACCGGTTGTTGCACCAGAGCAGCACGGATAATCGGTGTGTTCCCCACAGCCGTGGGGATGAACCGGACAACGCGCGCGTCGCGGGTCAGACCAACATGTGTTCCCCACAGCCGTGGGGATGAACCAGGTGTTCCTGACGAAGCGTTTGCCGGGGATTTGTGTTCCCCACAGCCGTGGGGATGAACCGGCCCAGCGTGGCAATAACTCCGCGCAATCCACGTGTTCCCCACAGCCGTGGGGATGAACCGCATAGCTACGGCAAGGTGCACAGTGGATTTGAGTGTTCCCCACAGCCGTGGGGATGAACCGCCTATTTTTTGCAGCTCAACGGTGATAGCTTAGTGTTCCCCACAGCCGTGGGGATGAACCGCCGGTTAGCGTCCAGAACACGCCCTTGCATAGGTGTTCCCCACAGCCGTGGGGATGAACCGCAGCTCAGCGAAGCAAGCGCAACAATACGCCAGTGTTCCCCACAGCCGTGGGGATGAACCGATTCCGCTCAGTCGATCAAAGACACTCTAGATGTGTTCCCCACAGCCGTGGGGATGAACCGCCTTATATCGTAATACAGGCATCTGATATTGGGTGTTCCCCACAGCCGTGGGGATGAACCGCCAAGGGCGATGAGCGCGACATAATTACCGGTGTGTTCCCCACAGCCGTGGGGATGAACCGGCCCAGCATAGTACTCCCCATGCTTTTAAATACGTGTTCCCCACAGCCGTGGGGATGAACCGTACCGAGGCGGAGCCTGTAGAGTCTCAGCACTGTGTTCCCCACAGCCGTGGGGATGAACCGGTACGCGCACTGATTTGCGAACCAATTGGAAGGTGTTCCCCACAGCCGTGGGGATGAACCGGGTTCGCAATGAGATTACTGCCAATATTAATAGTGTTCCCCACAGCCGTGGGGATGAACCGCACTGTTGCCAATGCGTTTAAGAAATATCCATGTGTTCCCCACAGCCGTGGGGATGAACCGCGGCTGCTCAACACCTGAGCTGGACGACGGCTGTGTTCCCCACAGCCGTGGGGATGAACCGCTGATTCATTGCCTCCTGAGCGGACAAGGTCGGTGTTCCCCACAGCCGTGGGGATGAACCGGTCATCGATAGCACAGTGCCGTCGGCATCGTTGTGTTCCCCACAGCCGTGGGGATGAACCGTCAGATCCGCCACTGACGACTACACCGAGCTGGTGTTCCCCACAGCCGTGGGGATGAACCGGCGACAGAGCAACCTATCGACACGCACAGTGCGTGTTCCCCACAGCCGTGGGGATGAACCGTTTGACAACGACCCAGCCGTAAGGATGCTCCAGTGTTCCCCACAGCCGTGGGGATGAACCGCCGATATTGCCTTCTTTGGGCGTTCCAAGCACAGTGTTCCCCACAGCCGTGGGGATGAACCGGATTACTACTTAACAGAGTTTTCAATAAAACTGTGTTCCCCACAGCCGTGGGGATGAACCGCAAGAGTCCGCCCATCTTTCGATCAGTCCAGTGTGTTCCCCACACCCGTGGGGATGAACCGTACAAATGGCAGGTAGATTAGAGGTAAGTACAGTGTTCCCCATAGCCGTGGGGATGAACCGTTGGATCGATTAGGGCGGAGTTTGCACCACCTGTGTTCCCCACACCTGTGGGGATAAACCGCCGCCATCAATGGCATTAAGATTTTTTCAACAAGCTTCCTACACGCGTTATTCGGTCGTATTAGCAATGATTTTATGAATCCGTTTAATGCTAATTGCGATAATTATCAAAATAAACGGAATGGAGATACCTTCAATGATTTCCGGGTTAACTTTCCAGCCGATAACATGCAGCGCTTCGGCTATTTTGCCGATAAGGCTGGCCGCATAATAGGTAATGGCGACCATCGAGATGCCTTCGACCATTTGTTGCATACGCAATTGCATTTTTGCGCGTAAGTCCATTGACGTGAGCAAGCCCTGGTTTTGCCGCTCAATAATAATGTCAACACGCGTGCGTAGTAATTGGCTGGCGTTACTGACGCGCTCGGAAAGCAGGGTAAAACGATGAGAGATTGAGTCGCAGGTATTAATCGCCGGTTCCAGCCGTCGTTTAATAAATTCACCCAAAGTTTGAATGCCCTGGATTCGAACTTCGCGTAAATCGTTTACCCGTTGTTCGACCAATTGATAATAGGCGCTGGCGGCCGCAAAGCGAAAGTGGTTGCTGGAGATGTAATTTTCGACTTCAGCGGCCAGTGTGGTTAGCTCATCCAATAATTCGCCGTCATTATGGCCCGGCAGCGTCATTGCGTTGGTGATGCTATACAGTTGCCGGTCGGACTTATTGAGCGCCGGATACAGTTTGCGCGCGATCGGAAACGCCAGCAACGCCAAGATCCGGTACACTTCAATCTCAAACAGCCGTTGCAATAGGCGTCCGGCCTGTTCCTTTCTTAAACCATGGTTAATGATTAAAAAACGGCTGAAACCATCAACATGAATGCGAAAATCGGTAAAGACCGAGGCGGCGCCGCCGGTTACTTTGGAGCCGATGACTGCGTTGTTGGCAAAGTAAGTCGAGAGCGCGGCCAGGTCGGCATTCTCGTCATAATTAATATCGGCAGCGGAGACGATGGTGGCGTGGGCCGCAACTATGAGCTGGCCGGTTAATTGCGCCATCCAATCCACCGGCACTTTTTTCAGCACGGAATCTGCAAAAGGATCTTTCGGCGTATCCTGTACATAAAAGCTGTAGGTACTGAATTCGCCGTGTTGTTCCCAACGTATCTGAAAGGAATTAAAGGTGGCGCTAAAGTGATCCGCGTCTTTTTCAGGCGGGGCGACACCGAATCTTTCGCAAAGCGTTGCCAAGTGTTTGCGCTCCTGCAATTTTTCATCGGTCGTCAGCAATAACGCAAGATGGCTGGCTCTAACAGGCAAATTGAGAACAAACGGAGCCCGGGCGTGGACTTCGTTGTGAAGTACAAATCGTTGCGAGTGGTTTTCGGGGATGGGAAATAAAGTTGTCACAGGTATTTTTTTGCTAATGATGAGTTGAGCCAATTTAACCTAAAAAGCGCTGTTGCGCTTGGCTATTATCGGCGCTTTGATGGTCTCGCTTATTTTCATTCTTTCTAAAGAAACTCGATTACCTTGAAAATAAGCGATGGCGCGAAATTATTTACAGACCGGTATTATCTGGCATTACCTTCTTCTGCCGCTTTCCGGTACCAATAAGCCGCTTTGGCATCATCCTGCGCTACGCCTTGACCGATTTTATATTTAAGAGCCAAATTGTATTGCGCATTTGCATTGCCTTGTTCCGCCGCTTTTTGATACCAGGAAACGGCTTGAGCGTAGTTTTGGGTTACATGTTGACCTTGGTCATACATGACGCCTAGATTGAACTGGGCTTTTGCGTGACCTTGACCGGCCAATTGTTGGTAAATTGAAAAAGCTTCTGCATGGCGGCCTTGATCGTTCAAGTCATATGCGCGTTGAAACGTAGCTTCGCTATGGGTGTTTGACGGAGGCGGTTCCTGCTGTTGTTGCTGTTGCGTCTGTTCGCGTTGCGTCTCTTGCTTTTGGTCGGGTCGTTGCTCGGGCGCTTTGTCCGTTTCGTTGAAATGTGCCTTTTCACTATGCTGCCTGGCTTTAGCTTCTTGTTCCCGAATCCATGCATTATGTCCGGCGCGCTTAACCGGGTCTATTAATACGGCATAGGAAGCATTCACCAGCTTTATGACTCTTTCCGCTTCTTCGGTGCTACCCTGGAATTTGTCTGGGTGAAAAGTTTGGCAAAGGGCTTTATAGGCCGCTCTGATGACACTGGCGGGGGCGTCTCTTGTAACCTTTAGGTTATCGTAATGGGTACGTATGTTAGCCATAGAACTTAAGTTTTTGTTGTTTTACGTGAACGAAAATCGTGGCAATTATAACCGGTTCTGTCGAATTAACCGCAAAAACGCATGCTTTAGATGGATAAAGATGACAGTGTTAAACCGCCCGGATTGATTCACTCAGCGCATGAAATCAGCATCTGGTCTATCTGTAATGTGCATATTGAATCACTGCCATTAAGTTAAGCACAATGATTCGGTAGGAGCGGGCCATGCCCGCGAAACTTGAACGACAATTACTGAGTTGCGCTCTCTCATCGCGGGCATGGCCCGCTCCTACAACGCTTAACTTAATGGCAGTGGCATGTTGAATAGGTTCTGGGAAATAGAGACGGCGTATTTTTATTTGAAATTCTTTGCTTACGCTTTGCTATTTAAATCGATTATTGTCTGGGAGACTCTTAACCGGTTTTCCTGTTTAGAGCATCCAATAGTCAAATCGGGTCGGTACATTTCATGGTGATTGCTACCGGATGACTTGATTTTTTGGGATATGAAAGCATTAAGTAGTTGAAAAGAACCTTATTAGCAGGCTTATTTGAACCTTTAACCGCTTGCATATTTGCTTTAGATTGTTCTTGTTGAGTCGTTAGGATTGATATTGTTCATGTTATTTTGCATATTAATTTATGGCACGGAAATAGCTTGGTTCTGTAAATGTTATAAAGTTAATTGAATTCTAATTGGGAAATAATATGAACAATCGCATCATAGAAATATTCCCGATACACGGCTGTTTAGCCGGTTCCAAAAGCCATTTTTCTTGTTGAATACGGCTATTTTAAAGAAGCGATTAAGGAACAAATAATACCGGGATTGCCTTGTTGCCGCTTGCCGTTGCAAGCGCGGAGGCAAACCGGAACAGGCCGGCTGAACCGGCTTTCCGGCGTTATTTTGCCGGATTAAATTTTTAAAGAATCCCGTCAATGCGGGATGGAGACTTTTATGAAACAGATCACGTTCGCATGTTTAATCATTGTCCTGGCCGGATCACTGACCAGCAACGCTGTCTGGGCGAGAGGAGGCCATGGTGGCGGATTCGGAGGCGGACATCATGGCGGCGGCGGTTGGGGCTATGGTCATGGAGGCTACTATAGCGGCATTGGTTTAGGGTTGGGCCTAGGCTACGGTTTAGGCTATTACGGCGCGCCTTACTACTCCCCTTATTATGGCTATCCGCCCGCGGTAGTTACCGTACCGGCGGCACCGCCGGTCTACATTCAGCAAACCCCGCCGGTTATCCAGCAAAATCCGCCCGGTTACTGGTATTACTGCAATGACCCTGAAGGTTATTACCCCTATATCAAGGAATGTTTCAATAGGTGGCAGCAAGTTGAGCCTATACCGTCCGCACCTCGTTAAGGAGTTCAAGTATGTCGCGTTTTTTCATAGTATTTTTGAGCTCAGTTATGCTGGTGGTAACCGGTTGCGTCAGCTTGCCCAGCGGACCCGATGTGATGGTGCTGCCGGGTACCGGCCTGTCTTTCGAACAATTTCGTAACGACGATGCTGTCTGCCAGCAATTCGCTAGCTACCGGATTGGCGGCACTACAGCCAACCAAGCGGGGGTGAATAGCGGCGTTACCAGCGCCGCAGTGGGCACGGCGCTGGGTGCGGCAGCCGGAGCAGCAATCGGGGGAGGGAGTGGCGCGGCCATCGGCGCCGGCAGCGGTTTGGTGGGAGGCAGTCTCGTTGGTGCCGGTGCCGCGAATAGCTCGATGTATGAGACACAACAACGCTACGATACGGCTTATATTCAATGTATGTATGCCAAGGGCCATCAGGTTCCTGTATCGGGTCAATTCTCGGGTGCAACATCCCATCAAGTTGCGCCGTCCTCCCATATACCTCCACCACCGCCCGGTTCGTCACCGCCTCCGCATATTCCGCCGCCACCGCCCGGACAGCCGCCGGCGCCACCGCCACAATAACAGCGCCATGAACAAAATTTACCGAACTCAGGCGGGTTTTCTGGCGCTTATCTTCTATGCGCTTGTTCTGACCGGTTGTTCTTTTGGCCCGTCTTTGCCGACGCCGGAAGAGCAGGCTGAAAAGGTCGAACGGTTTATGACTGAAGGCGGTTACTCCGTTTCACGTGATTATCCGATCGATTCGGTCCATGAAACGTGGCGGCATGACGGTCAAGCCGTTGAAGTTTCAATGCTTGCACCGAAGGCTCCCGGTGTTTATCCGTTGATTATTTATCTGCCGGGCTTGGGCGAATCTGCCGAGGGTGGGCGGCTTTGGCGTAAAACTTGGGCCAAGGCCGGTTACGCGGTTTTCAGCATACAACCGGCCGAGATCAGTTCGGCGCTTAAAGAACTAACGCCGATGCCGGGAAAACCGGGTGATGACAAGCCCTCAGAGGACGAGGATGACTCGGATGACAGCGATAAATCCAGGCCGTCGAAGGCGGTCAGAAACAGCGAGCTGCACTATGTAGGGCATGAGTATTTCTCGCCGGCATCGCTGAAAAAACGTATCAACCACGTACTCTGGGCTTATGCACAGCTCAAACTGCGGGTTAAAGCCGGTCAGGCCCTGTTTAAATCGGCCGATGTGTCGAGAGTGATCATTGCCGGTTACGATATCGGGGCACAAACAACAGAGGAAATAATCGGCGAGAAATTTGGCGCCGATTTTCCGCAAGCTCAAGACTTCAGTCCGATTGCCGCTATGTTATTCAGCCCGTCTGTGGATATGGCGCTCGGGAACTTAACCAACCGCTACAAAAATATTGCTATCCCGTTGTTGGTCGTCACCGGCAGCGAGGACGACGATCCTTACGGGATCAGTTCGCCCTATGTGCGCACCGCAATTTGGGAGTATGCGCCGCCCGGCAATAAGTATTTGCTGGTATTGAATAAAGGCGGGCATCAATTATTGGCGGGATCTAATTTGGCGCATCGGCAAAAGTCCGATCCGGCTCAGGAATCCGAAGAAAAAACCGGACCAAGCGAGCCCATGCAGCGCTTTGGCATGGGCAATGCCGTGCGCGGCGGGGGCAGGAGAGGAGGAGGCGGTGGCGGTGGCGGTTCGTCCGCAGGGCCTTTCGGCGGCATGGGCAGGCCGTCGCACGGCGGTCGACAAAATGGCGAACAGGATGCCAGGCATATCGCGGCGGTATTCAGCGTATCGACCGCATTTTTGGACACTGTCTGTAAGTCAGACAAGTTTGCCCAATCGTGGATATCCGGAAAAGCCGGTCTATGGCTGAATAAGTCGGCAAGCCTGAAAATCAAGTAGACGGCTGAAAATCAAAGTTTAGGATTTTTTCATAACGGACTTGCTTACTATAATGAAGCGATTATTTCATATAAGTTGGATGCTTTTATTGGCAATCATTCTGTCGCTTTTTGTCTGGTTAAGGCCGGTTTCGGTTAATGCGCTAAATTACCTGATTTGGAAATGCACAACGACTACGCAGACCGAAACCGGTAATATTGTTTACCAAGGCGCTCATATCCATTATGTCTCATACGGCCATGGTGATCCCGTATTGTTATTGCATGGCGGGCTAAGCAATAAACTCAGTTGGTTTTCCCAGATACCCTGGCTGGTTGCTTCCGGGCGTCGAGTCGTGCTGATTGATACCCGCGGTCACGGCGATTCGACAGCCGGTAATTCCAAGCTCAGCTACTCAATTTTTGCAGAAGACACGCTGCTGGTGCTCGACCGGCTGGGTATCCGGCGCACCGACATCGTCGGTTGGAGCGACGGCGGGATTATTGCGTTATTGCTGGGGCTCGAAGCGCCGCAACGCGTGGGGCGAATCGTTGCAATCAGCGCTAATTTCGAACCTTCCGGAGTGATTCCTGAGACCGACCGGCCCCATGATGAAGCTCGTAACAGCTTACTGAACAAAATGATCGATTGGCTGCGTAGCTTATGGTCCGGAGCAGGAGAAAGACATGCCGTTCTGGAAGCGGAGATCAAGGAATTATGGCGAACAGCGCCGCAACTCGATCATGCTGATTTGCAGGTCATTACAGCGCCAACAATGGTGATTACAGGAGAAAACGACATTATCGATTTACGCCATTCCAGTGAATTGGCTCAAATGTTGGCAAACGGAAAGATTGAAATTGTGCCGGATGCGGGACATGCCGCACCTATTACTCATGCCGGGCAGATCAATCAATTAATCGCATCGTTCCTCAATATCGAACCGGCCATGTAACATACCGGTTCCTTGAAAATAGTTCAGCCCATGAAAATAAAAAAAACTCTGCTTGCGTGCCTGTTGCTGACTTTAACCGTGCTTGGCATTATTTGGGCAAAACATGCCCATCCGCCAATTCTGCAAGAGTCGATACACAGTGAAAACTTTGGCGATATAGCTGTTGCCCAGCCGCTATGGGGCTCTCAGGGCTTGGCGCTGGTGTTTGCCGATACGCAGAAATTTCCGGCAACCGCTTTGGGCCAGCGTCTGGCTGCAACCGGAATGACTGCGGCAGTTGTTGATCCGGGGCGGTTTTTTCAAGGCTTTAATGCCGAAAGCGGACAATGTCTTGATGATCAGCGTGTCGCTACATCTATCGACGCCCTGCTAAAAGAGTTGCCGGTCTCTTCGGTAAATCATCTGCTTGTTGCCGGTATCGCCGAAGGTGCCCTGATACCGTTTATTAACGCCCAATCCCCATCTAAAACTGAGGTCACCAATCTTTCTATTGGCTTTTCGGTCGCGCTGCCTAATGAGCTGGTCTTGTGTCCTCCGTTGCTCAGCCACTATCAGAATCAAAAACACAGTCTGGTCTCGTCTCCCAGCCTGGAAGGCAACTGGCGTTCGGTTTGGACTGATCAGCCTCCTGACGAGACTGCGGTTTTTATTAAAGCTTTGGGAAATGTCGATACCTGGATTGCGGCTTACGATACGCCGCTTGATGCGTTACTGATTGATGAAGTGAATACAGCTCTTGGCAAAAGCCATCAATTTTCTCCACCGATGCCGGTAGTCGAGGTACCTGTTACCAAGCCCGGAGATAACGTTACGATTTTTTATTCCGGCGACGGCGGCTGGCGCGACCTGGATAGAACCGTAGCCGGGGAAATGGCTGCCATAAATTATCCGGTGGTCGGCGTGGATGTGTTACGTTATTTCTGGGAGCGCAAAACCCCGGAGCAAGCGGCAGCCGATCTGGCGACAACCATGGCGTATTACCGGAAAAATTGGGCGGTAAAGTCATTTGTGTTGGCCGGTTATTCGTTCGGCGCCGATATATTGCCTGCTATTTACAATCGCCTGCCGCAGCAAGATAAGGACAGCATTAGGCTTTTGGTGTTGATAGCATTGGCGAATAGCGCTGATTTTGAAATTCATGTTTCAGGCTGGCTAGGACAAATTTCGAGTGGACGTTCCCTGGCTCCGGAACTGGCGCAGATACCCAGAAACAAGATTTTATGTATCTACGGCAAGGAAGAGAAAGCCGAAACAGCCTGCACCAAGCTGCTAAATAGCGAGGCCAATATTCTGGAATTGCCCGGCGGCCATCATTTCGACCAGGATTATCCGAAACTGACCAAGCAAATACTCGATGTATACCGGCAGCACGGCATTGGCGATGTTCGATAAAGGATCTGTTCTAGATATTTGAGTCTGTTATTCACCACGAAGGCACGAAGAGCACGAAGAAAGACATAAACTTCGTGTCCTTCGTGTCTTCGTGGTGAATAAAATGCTTAATAAAGAATGTACTTTTGCGGAAATGGCCTAACTGAGTTAAGTCTTTTTCTATCACACTTTAAATAACAAGCGCATGACCAAAGAAACATTAAGCCGATTGACTCAAAAAATCGCTCATTTATTACCGTTGGCTTTGTTTGCCTGTGCGCTTTACATCGTTCATAACGAAATCAAAGTCCACGACTTGAACGACATCCTGTCATCGTTACAAACCATGCCGATGCGGATTATGTTCGCCGCTTTTGCGTTAACCGTGATCAATTACCTGATCTTGGCGGGTTATGACTGGCTGGCATTACGTTTCACCGGGTATACCCAAATTCCTCTATCGAAAATGATTCCGGCAGCCTTATTAGGTTATGCGATCAGCAATAACACCGGTCATGCCTGGGCTGCCGGAGGTTCTATTCGTTACCGGTTTTACTCGAAATGGGGCGTGCCGGGCTGGGACATTATAAAAATTTCCTTGTTCCAAACGATCACTTATCTATTAGGCGCGCTGAGTTTGGGTTGGGTCGGCAGCTTGTTATTGCCGCACTATTTATCAAACACTGTGCAGGAGCCGCAAGCCATTCATTGGGTCAGCCTGATTTGTGCGCTTGCTTTGCTGGTCTATTGGGCCGCCGTTTTATTATGGCGCAAGCCGTTGCTGATTAAAGGTTTCGAATTAGTTTTGCCATCGCCGCGTATCGCCGTTTGGCAAACGCTGGTGTCCGGTATCGACATCGTACTGTCGTCATTGGTGTTGTGGGTACTATTGCTCGGCAAGGTCGATATTGATTTTGGCGCATTCGTCGTGGTGTTTGTGGTGGCGCAGGTCGTCGGCGTTATCAGCCAGGTACCGGGCGGTATCGGGGTGTTTGAAAGCGCATTTTTATGGCTGATGTCGGATATTGAGGTAACGGATCAGCATTTGGTTTTGATTGGCGCTTTGCTGCTGTACCGGGTCATTTATTATTTCCTGCCGTTATTGCTGGCCGGAGCCGGGCTGTTGAGCTATGAAATATACAGTCGCCGGGCGTTGTTAGCCGAAAGCAGTAGTGCTGTGAGCCGGATTTTATCCGCTGTCGTGCCGCAACTGTATTCGCTGTTATTGCTGTTTGCCGGTGGCATTTTGCTGGTTTCCGGCTCCATTCCCGCTAACTCCGAAGCTTTGGATTGGCTACGCGACCTGGTGCCTCTGCCTATCGTTGAATTATCGCATCTGGCGGGCAGCCTGATCGGTTTGCTGCTGTTGTTTTTGGCGCGGGGAATCCGTCTCAAGATCGATGCGGCTTGGTATAGCAGCCTGTTTTTGCTGGGATTGGGCATTATTACTTCATTGCTCAAGGGATTCGACTGGCGCGAAGCCTTGGTATTATTGATGATACTGACGCTGATGTTGCCCACTCGCAGCCACTTTCAACGCCGGTCGTCGTTACTGCGCATGTCTGTTTCCAGATCCTGGTGGGCAACGATTGCGATGGTGCTGGTGGGTTCGATCTGGCTGGGTTTTTTCGCTTATCGGGACGTCGAATACGTACACGAATTGTGGTGGCAGTTTTCCTATGAAGGCAATGCATCGAGATTTTTACGGACATTATTGCTGATCGGTGTCGTTATATTGTTCTATGGATTATCGCGATTATGGAGTGTCGCTCCACCGCAATTTTTGGAAAAACCCACAGCAAACGAACTTGGCGAGGCGCAACGCTTGGTGCTTCAATGCTCTGATACCCAGGGTTATTTGGCGTTGTTGGGTGATAAATACCTGCTGTGGAACACTGAGCGCAACGCCTTTATCATGTTTGCGATAACGCCCCATTTCTGGGTTGCAATGGGTGATCCCGTCGGTGATCAAGCGGCGGTTGAAAATCTGCTTTGGCAATTTCAGGAACAGGCTGACCGCTATGGTGCAAAAGCCGTGTTTTACCAGGTTGGCGCGGAATTGTTGCCGTATTATCTCGATCAGGGCTTGTCGTTATTTAAACTCGGCGAAGAAGCCCGAGTGGATTTATTAAATTTCAGTTTACAAGGCAAGCTGCGCGAGACGCAGCGAACTGCCCGCAACAAGTTCGGAAAACTGGATTATCGCTTTGAAATATTGTCGGGACCATCGGTTGATGCGGTGTTGCCGATCTTGCGACGGATTTCCGAGGCTTGGCTATCGAATAAAAACACACGGGAAAAAGGATTCTCGCTGGGTTTTTTCGATGAAGATTATTTGCGCCGTACCGATGTGGCTGTGATAAAAGACGATTCGGGACAAATCAGGGCTTTTGCCAATCTCTGGCAGACCGCTGACCGGCAGGAGCTTTCCCTCGACTTGATGCGTTACGATCCGGACAGTCCGAAAGGTATCATGGATTTCTTGTTTACCGAGCTGATGATGTGGGGCAAGGCGGAGAATTACCGATGGTTTTCGTTAGGCATGGCGCCTTTGGCCGGACTGGAACGGCGTCCTTTGGCGCCGCTGTGGCATAAAGTCGGCACGGCCATTTTCGATATGGGCGATCAATTTTATAATTTTGAAGGACTTTACGAATACAAGGCCAAATTTGCGCCACAATGGCAACCGCGCTATCTGGCTGCACCGGCGGGTTTATCGGTGCCTTTTATCCTGATGGTCATCACCCGTTTGATTTCCGGAAGCTGGCAAGGCGTTTTCAGCAAATAGCGATAATGGGGAATTACAGCAGGAATGCAAAGGGGTAGCTTGACTGAGGTACAGGCGGCCACTATAGTCCCAAACATAGCATTGGTTTTCCTGTTTTTCGATTCCGGTCAACAACAAAGGAGTAACGCATGTCTTTAGTCAGTTTCGTTATTATCATCGTCGCGCTTTTAATTGCGATGTCACTCCGGGTCGTGAAAGAGTACGACCGCGGTGTTATTTTCTTTCTCGGTAAAGTCACCGGCGTGCGCGGCCCCGGCCTGATCATTTTGATACCGTTCATTGAGCTGATGACCAAAGTCACTCTTCGCACGATTACCATGAATATCCCTTCTCAGAAGATCATCACCAAGGACAACGTGTCGATCGATATCGCGGCCGTCGCCTATTACAAGATCGTTGATCCCCAAAAGTCGGTCGTCGCGATCGAGGACATCACCAGTGCCGTGAACCAAATCAGTCAAACCACGGTACGCAACGTTGTCGGCCAGTTCTCGCTGGACCAGTTGCTTTCCCGGACCAGCGACATTAACCTGCAAATCAAGAATGTGATCGATACCCATACCGAGCCTTGGGGCGCAGAAGTGACGGCTGTCGAGATTAAGGACATCACGCTTCCCGAAAATATGCAGCGTGCGATGGCGAAAGAGGCGGAGGCCGAGCGCGAGCGGCGCGCCAAGATAGTCGCTGCTGAAGGCGAGTTTCAGGCGGCGGTGAAACTCGGCGAGGCCGCGGATATTATTGCACTGCACCCGGTCGCATTACAGCTTCGCACACTCCAGACCATGGCCGAGATTGCGACAGAGAAAAACTCAACGATTATCTTCCCGGCGCAGTTCATGACCACCGTGCAGGAGGCAATTTCGACGATCAAACAAGACTCAAGCCATAAGTCATTGCCGTAACTGAAAATCCTCAAAACAGCCGGCTGTTTGCGCTCGTTCCGAGCGCTGCGGTCGGCGAAAAGCCCCGTCCTGTCTATCCCGCTAAGATATGGATGCCCGACATGAATCCTCCACTTTATTGCTGATGCAATACTATCGATTGTTTTGCTCAAGTTTATCTTTGGAATGAGCTGCATTGCTTCAGAAAATTGCATTGCTGTTTGGTTGAAATAAACCTTTTCTACGGTTTTTTTCAACCTTTATTCATTTTATTAGTTTATTTCGACTCGCTCCTATTAGGGAATCAGGATTGATTCTTATCAGTTTATTCGATATGCACCAGTATGTGGCATGGAAATGGCTTAAAGCTATGGAGTATTCAATATTCTGCATGCTTACAGAATCCCTGGAATAAACATTTAACTGACCTTTTGAGGAATCGCGATGATATTAGATATTCTACTAATGAGTGTTTTTGGTGTAGCTGTTTTCTATGCTCATCTTTTCATCAAAGAAATAATGACTGAAGAATCAAATTCATAATTATGCAACGCCCGGCATTACGAGAAGCATTCGAAAGGCTACGAAAAACAGCGGAGCGAGGACATCCCGACTCGGCCGATCTTGGGTTGATCTACCTTCGCGGTGAAGGCGGGACAATGTCATTCGGTCTTACATTAATGATCAGGAAATAAAATGCGTCAATTAGTAACTACAGCGTTGGGCACTCTCTTGTTATCGGCGATAGCTGTAACAGTGAATGCTCAGCAATCAACAAAAGCCGGTGTTCCTGAAAAAGTGAAAGCGGATATCCTGAAAAGACATCCCACAGCTCAGGATTTGCAAGCCAGCCATGAGGTTCATTTCGGCCAGGATTTATTAGAAGTAGCATTTAAAGAAGAGGGTAAAGAGCCCAAGCTCGAACTGTTTAAAACCAATGGCAATTTGTTTACCGATGAATTGCTGTTAGAAGATTTGAATGAAGCGCCACCAGCAGTTAAAGAAGTTTTAGAAAAAAGCTTTCCCGGATATGAGCTTAAAAAAGCAGAGTTGATTGCCAATCCTAATGGAGCAGGTGAAGAGTACGAAATGTATTTAGTTGTCGGGGACGTTAATTGGAAAGTTTCGATTAATGAAAAAGGCAATATTGAAGGAAAAGACAGTTATTAATGACAGCATGAAATGTCAGTGCAATTGCATTTATTTTTTAAAACCAAGTGCGCATCACCTATGAATTTTAGGAATCTAAGTCTGCTGAAAAAAGCCATTTAATATTTCAGGTTATTTTTGAAATTCACTAAAAGTTGGCGCAATAACTGCTTATAAATCAAAGACAAGTGTTATTTTGCCGCTATGTGCTATCTATTGTGGCCGGTGAGTCACAGCTCATTATGATTTCGATTTTTTCGGCTAAATAACTAAATGGAGCTGCGGTTTCGCTGCTGATTTCGGGGTATCAATAAATTGATAACGGCAAACTATTGCCGTTTTTGCGTTATTTAATATCTGTTTCTAAATCGCAACGGCGGCTGTCGATTAAAAGGATGGAAGAGCCTGAATAAATACAACAGGCCCCTGAGCAATTAAATATTATCAATAACTTAATTTGGAGGTTTTTATGGGGATGAGCGTTTCATCATCAGCTATGTCCAGTGTCAGCGGCGCCGGCAAATGGCAACAGCAGCGACAGGATTTTAATCAACTGTCTCAAGCTTTAAAGTCCGGCAACTTGGACGCGGCTAAACAAGCTTTTTCTTCACTTTCCGCTAAATCGCCCACTGCGGCAGCCGATCCTAACAGCCCGTTGGGTAAATTAGGCCAGGCCTTGCAGTCAGGCGACATAGGCGCTGCGCAACAAGCTTTTTCTTCGCTAAGGTCAGGGCATCATCATCATGGTGCGACAAGCCAAAGTGCGACTGCTACTGCGGCGGCTCCTACGTTGGCAACATCGGGTTCCGTAGGAACTAATGTTAATACGATAGCGTAACTGCGGTTTTTTTTGCTCGTCAAATCCCTGGCGAAAGTTGCCAGGGATTTTAAGACAGCAGTCATACTGATTTTGCTTATTTAAATGCCAAGATATGAAACACTTAGGTCCCATTAGTAGTGTTGCAACATATGGTCCTTATGTTGCAACCGGCGGTTATGATAATCGGGTCATTTTGTGGGACTCAGCAACACGCAAAGCCTTGGCCCGAGGCATGCACGACCATTTGGTCAATCATTGCGCCTTTAATTCTAACGGCAAATGGTTGGTCAGCGCCGGTAGCGATTATTCGGCCCGGATTTGGGAAATCCCCACCTTACGTCTTCAGGCTGTCCTGACTGATCATGCCGACGACGTGGATATGGCCGTTTTTGCGCCGGACAATGCTTCCGTAGCTACCTGCGCCTTGGATAGAGCGGTGCGCCTATTCGATTTAACCGGTCGCTGCATCAAAACTTTCTGGGGGCATACCGGAAACATCATCTCACTGCTTTGGAGTCAGGACGGAAAACGCCTGGTTTCATCAAGTGTCGACGGAACAGTCAGGGAATGGGATATAGAGAAAGGCATTCAAGTGTCTTGCTATGATCTTGATGGCGTACGCACCGATACCATTGCAATGGATACGCAAGGACGAATCATTGCCGGTGACGACCGCGGCCGGATCGCAATCATTACAGAAGGCGAGCTTCACTATCATGCTGCGCATCAAGCAGGCATCAAGAAGATCGTTTTCTGCGAAGAGCGGCAACTTCTTGCCTCACTCAGTTATGATCGTACACTCGCCCTCTGGCATATCAGCGAGACCGGAGAACTCACGGAGCGGCAACGCACCCTCATGCCGGATATTATTTGGCCGAGAGCCGCCGCGATACTGGGTAACGATAAATTGGTTGCCGGTACCTTCGGCACGACCTACGCTGTTTATGATTGGTGCCAAGATAGCTGGAGTATCGATGGTATCGAAGCTGGGAGCGGTATCAACGCTATTGCGCTGCACCAGCAAAGTACCTACACCGTTGGCGATTCCGGCACGGTATACAAGGACGGCAAAGCTTTTTCCCATTTAGGGAGTTTATGTAATTTTTTATTACCTGCCGGTGATCATTTATTCGCAGGCGGGCAACTCGGTCAACTTTTCGATGTCAACAGCGGCAGAATTGTTTATCAACACCATTCGCCATTAAATTGCGGCGCGCTTTTTTATCGTGCCGGATCTCCCCACATCGCGATCGGCAGTTACACAGGCGAAATGATTGTATTTTCCTTGCAAGCGGACACATCTATCAGGCTGGAAAAAGAAATCCAGGTCTATGAAAATGCCATCAAGGGAATAGTCGCTAATCAGGATCAACTGTTTTCTGTTTGCGCCTCAACGGATATCGCTTGGCATAGCTGCAATGACTTAAGCCTTGTCCAAAAGATAGCTAAAGCTCATGAAAAAATTACTAACGCCTGCTGCAAAGTCGGACGGAACGGGTTTGCCAGTGTAGCGCGCGATAAGACCTTGCGCATTTGGATCGACGGCGCTGATGAAGTTTACCAAACGCCTCATGCCCATTCGGTGAAATGCATCTGCGTCAGTGCCGACGGCCAGTCATTGATGACAGGAAGCTATGGCGGCACTGTAGCGGCTTTCGACTTTCCGACAAGAACCTGGACAGCTTTCGAACGCCCGACCACAGCCGGTATCTCTTCAATAAGTTACGATCCTGTGCAACATTATTTCCTTGCTGCGTCCTATGATGGCGAAGTCTATCCACTGGCGCATTGAGCGGCCGAACGAGTTCCTTTTGAAAAAAATATTAATCTTCCCCGGCAGCCAACGAAAACAATCGTTAAATCGTCGCTTGGCTGCACATTTCGAGTCTTTATTAAAACAAGAGTTTTACGTCGAGATTCTTGAATCCGATACCGTCGATTTACCTTTGTTCAACCAGGACCTGGAAAACGATAGTCTCGTTATCGACAAAGTTAAGCAGGTTTATCAGCGTTTTTTCAACGCGGACGGTCTGATTGTGGTCAGTCCGGAATATAACGGCTCCGTCAGTCCTTACTTGAAAAACACCGTCGACTGGATATCCAGATTGCCGCGAATCATTGCGGAACAAGGCTACATTAACCCCTTTCATGGCAAACCGATGTTACTTGCAAGCGCCACTCCGGGCCAGAGCGGTGGCGTTTTAGGGCTGCAAAGCGCGCGCAACGTGTTCTCTTACCTGGGCGGCCTGATTCTGGCGGAGCAGGTAGCATTGCCATACGCTACAGACGCTTGGAAAGACGACGGATCTTTAATTGACCCCTATCTTAATGCTTACCTGCAACAAACGCTGAAACGATTCGAGGTCGTTGTCAAAAGCCTATCCATCTCTCCGCAGCAATAACCGCCAGTCAAGACAGGCTTGCTCTTTCAAATTTAACGAGAATTATCAATGATGATTGAAACCTTAAAAAAACAACACTGGCCTGAGTTTGAGACTATTTTATGCGGCGAAATGACCGATCGGGAGCGCCTGGGCTTGCCCGATTACTACGTTACCGACAGACTCACCGGACGGACTCACGCGCTATACAACGAACTGCGTTTGCTAAAAAACGACGAACTACTGGATATTGTACAAGGACGCGATCTTCCTTTGGAGGCAAGGCTGGTGGCGGGAAATCTGCTGGCTTTGATAGGGGATCCCAGAATTGAAACAACAAATCCTGCGATGATAGATATTCCCGGCGGCGCAGTCGTCATCGGGTTGGAGGATTCGGCAGTCGATGACGTGTTGGCGCGATTCGGCAAATTAGGTTTGGATGGTGCATGGATACGTAAGGAATGTCCACAGCATGAAGTCAGGCTTCAGGATTACCGGATTGGAAAATTCCCGATCACCAACCAGGAATACCGTGATTTCCTGGTCGATACGGATTATCGCGAAATACCGACGAGCTGGCTATTTAGACGGTTTCCGATCGAACGCGCCAACCATCCTGTCTATACCCTATCGGCCGAGGCTTGCGATGCGTACGCTCAGTGGTTGTCGGCTCAAACCGGCCGACGCTTTCGCTTGCCGACCGAGAGCGAATGGGAGTTTGCGGCAGCAGGGCCTGAACGTCGTGAGTTTCCATGGGGTGATGAATTCAATGAAGACTTGGCGAACACCTGCGAAACGGGGCTATTTGATACTTCGCCGGTGGGCATTTTTCATGGCGGGGAATCGTACTTTTCTGTGTATGACATGGCGGGTAATGTCGAGGAATATGTAGCCGATAATTACCAACCTTACCCCGGCGGTCCAGTGATTGACGATCATCTGAGCCAGATTCATGGTGCTTACCGCATTGCCCGCGGCGGAAGTTTTGCACGGTTTCGGGACTTGGCGAGAACACGAAGACGCCATGGACATAACCCCCGGTCTGTCACTTACGCGATGGGCTTCAGGCTCGCCGAAAGCATTTAATTCAAGCTTGATTTTATTTCCAGGAAAAAATACAAATGGCACATTTACTTTTAATCGAAGCGCCGGGCGGCAACGATTTTGATCTCTTTGAGAGCGCTTTGATGCAAGGTCATCAAGTAACATTCTTTACGGCTGATGGTGCGCATTACGCCCAAAATGGGACTTTGTCTGAATATCTTACCTTTGCAAAACGCATAGTCGAAATCAACCCTTTTGATTATGACGAATTCGAAAAACAAGCCGTTGAAATTCACGAACAAGATCCGTTCGATGCACTCCTGTGCTTGATTGATATCCGCATCACGGAAGCCGCCAGATTAGCCGAGCGGCTCAATCTCCGCTTCCTCAACCCGAAAACGGCAGTTGCCATGCGCGACAAATTTACCGTGCGGACCCTTCTGGCCGAAAAAGGGATTCGCCAACCCGAATTTGCGCTTGCCACAAATAATCAGCAACTCAGGGCCGCGATTGAAAACATGGGTTTCCCGGTTTTGGTCAAGCCGTCCGATGGTTACGGCTCGCAAAACATTGCAGCTTTCTTAACGGAAGACGATTTGAATCCTCTGCTGGATCCGTTGGATAACTATTTGCCTTGCCGTACCGATTACGGATTTGGCGTTAAAGCGAATGACCGATTGCTGGTTGAGCGGTATATTTCCGGCCAACTGGTCGGCTGCGATACGCTGACCCAGAACGGCAAACATATAATGCTGGGCATTAATGAGAAATTGATGTATCCGCAACCTTCCAGCGCGATCAAAGGGAGCTGTTTTCCGTCGGACCGGTATGAAATCAGCAAGATTGAAGACTATGTCTTTTCAATCCTGGACGCACTCGAATTTAATGATGGCGTAACGCACACGGAGATTTTGCTTTCCGAAGAAGGCCCGTTTCTGGTCGAGGTCAATCCGCGACTGGTAGGCGCCAAAATTCCCCGGTTATTGAATCTTGCATTGGGTCGGTCCATCCACGCAGACGTTATCGACCTGCATCTTGGCAAACCGTTATCGAAACTGGCCTATCGAGCGGGATACGGATATGCGGTGTCGCGATGGATCATCACTGACATTACCGGGAGCTTGGAAGAGGTCATCATTCCGCCGATATCAAGCCCAGGCATCCGACACATCGAAGTCTTGAAAAAACCGGGTGATCCGGTTTCATACCCGTATCAGAACAGTGACCGTATCGGCTATGTGATGACCTTAGGCGACACGCGGGAACAGGCTGAGCGATTAGCCGACGACTATATAGCCCAAGTGCAGGTAAAGGTATCTCCGCTGTGATTAATTGATGTTATGCATACCGGCTAAAAACTTATCAACATTCGGTAGGGTGTCAAAAGGTTTCGAAAACTCACTAATTTTTTTCAAATAAAGAGCGTCTAGAATAATAAGGCGCTTTAATTCCCGCTCAAGAAGTTCACTCAGCTATAAAATTCCATCGTCGTAATATTGAATAAGACATTATTCAATGACGAGCTTCAGGATTCAAAGCATCCGATGACTTTAAATACGTCGTCCAACACAGAAAAATTATTTTGAAAGTTACTTAGCGTACATAAGTTCAGAGAAGTTTCGCGTATATATTTTAAAAATAATTAGCAGCCCGCAGTGTTAACACATTTAGCCTGGGTCTAAAGAGGCCGGGATGAGCAAGGCTGGGTCCTGTTTCCAGCTGCTTATTAGATCGAAAGTGAATGCGCAGAGTATGTCTTTGCCAATTTTCAGGGCAGGAGATAAATAACGTACCTGTTTTTTAGTCATTAGAAATTTTTCCCGGAGAAGATTATGACAACAGTAACGAGCAACCTGAATGATCAAAATAAGCCAACCTATTGCGCTAATCCCGGCTGTCACTGCGAAGTACAGGAGGGGGAGAAATACTGTAGCGCCAGCTGTGAGAATCAGTTGGACGGTAATCTATGCTCCTGCGAACACGCAAACTGCCAAGCTGCGCAAAAGGAATTAACATGAGTAAAAACGTTAGCGATTTTTTAGTGGAGCGTTTATACGAGTGGGGGGTGAAACGCATTTTCGGCTACCCCGGAGACGGCATTAACGGCATTATGGGCGCATTAAACCGTAATCCCGATAAGCTTGAGTTTATTCAGGTAAGGCATGAAGAGATGGCGGCTTTCATGGCTTGCGCACATGCCAAATTTACCGGCGAAGTCGGTGTTTGTCTGGCTACCTCCGGCCCCGGTGCGATTCATTTACTGAACGGGTTGTATGATGCAAAACTCGATCATCAACCGGTTGTCGCTATCGTAGGACAACAGAAGCGGGCCGCATTGGGCGGCAATTATCAACAGGAAGTCGATTTGGTCTCTCTGTTTAAAGACGTCGCGCATGAATATGTGCAGATGGCGTCTACTCCGGCGCAAATGCGCCATTTGCTTGACCGGGCGATGCGCATTGCGCAATCCGAACGCACCGTGTGCTGTATCATTATTCCTAACGATATTCAGGAAATGGAGGCTCAGACACCTTCTCACGAACATGGCACTATACATTCAGGGATGGGCTTCCAGGCGCCTCGCACGGTGCCCCATAGCGAAGATTTGCAGCGTGCCGCCGATGTGCTCAACGCGGGAGACAAAGTCGCCATGCTGGTCGGTGCCGGGGCGCTGCATGCTACGGCCGAGATACTGGAAATCGCCGAGCTGCTCGGAGCCGGTATTGCCAAAGCATTGCTGGGTAAAGCCGCGGTGGCCGATGATATCCCTTATGTAACCGGCTCTATCGGGCTGCTGGGCACCAAGCCCAGCTACGACATGATGATGAATTGCGACACGCTGCTGATGGTCGGTTCCAGCTTTCCCTATTCCGAATTTTTACCGGAAGAAGGCCATGCACGTGGCGTGCAAATCGATATCAATGGCCGGATGATCGGTATTCGCTATCCGATGGAAGTGAATTTGATCGGCGACAGCGCACAAACATTAAGGTCCCTGATCCCGTTACTGCATAAAAAAGAAGATCGCCGTTGGCGGCATCGCATTGAAACGCAAGTGGCCGAGTGGTGGGAAACCTTGGAAGCGCGGGCTATGACACCGGCTCATCCGATTAATCCCCAGCGCGTGTTTTGGGAACTTTCCCCGCGTCTGCCGGATAATTGCATTATTACCTGCGATTCCGGCTCTGCGGCAAACTGGTATGCGCGCGACGTAAAAATCCGTCCCGGCATGATGGCGTCATTATCGGGCGGACTGGCCACGATGGGGCCGGGTGTGCCTTATGCGATTGCGGCAAAATTTGCCTATCCGGAGCGAGTGGCTATTGCCTTGGTCGGCGATGGCGCGATGCAAATGAACGGCATCAATGAACTGATCACGATAGGCAAATATTGGCAGCGCTGGAGCGACCCGCGTCTGGTCATTATGGTCCTGAACAACCGGGACCTGAATCAGGTTACCTGGGAACAGCGCGCGATTGAAGGCGATCCGAAATTTGAGGCCTCGCAAGATTTACCTGACTTCCCGTACGCACAGTTTGCAGAATTGATCGGCTTGGGCGGCTTTCGCATCGATCAGCCGGAGCAGCTCGGTAATGCCTGGGATCGCGCGCTCAGTGCCGATCGGCCGGTCGTGCTGGAAATCTATACCGACCCTGATGTGCCGCCGCTGCCGCCGCATATCACGTTCGCTCAGGCAAGAGCCTATGCATCGGCGATTTTGCAAGGCGATCCGGATTCGGCCGCTATCATCAAGGCATCTTTTAAACAGCTTTTTGCCTAACGCCGCAGACGATAATAATCCAAATACGCGTAGCGATTGCTATCTATGGATGTTGCTGCCGCTGATGTGCAATATATGCTTGGGTTTTATCGTGGGAAATTACCGGCGACGCCTACGGATAAAGTCATAAAATTATCATTCCAAGTCGAAAGAATATCGTTACAACTAGCCATAGCACTGGCATTTGCCACTGACAGTGCAACGCTGCCTAAAATGACTGATTTTTTTGGATTTTATTCATAATCTACGCCTAAAAAATGATCTGTTAAAAATTGCATTTTGTTATGAATTCAACCTTGAATAAGCAATCTGCCCCATTCCAGGAAATAATGTAATTTTCCAGGAATCGATTATGAAACTCTTAAAGTAATGATCAATAAATAAGTATTTGTTCGTGTTTTTATAAAACAATTAAATTTCTATCTAAAAGAAAGATATGAGATTGGAATACGGCTTTGATCATCGTAAGCCAGAAAATTTCAGAGTAATCAGATCCAGCAAACTAAAACCCACGCTCTGCCAATCGGATTGGCTTTGACAATTTTGAAATTCGGCCTGAAGAAATTGATCTCTACATTTTTGTGTCATTCGATTCAAACGTCTAAACCTTATCTACTCTACTTGGTATATTGTGTTATAAGGAAGAGCGCAATATAACTTTATAAAGTTTTGCCATTTGCTGTTTCGCTGTTTTTTTGATTTTCGCCTTCATTGCTTACTCGCTCAGAGACAAAAAAATGGTCGCCCTTATTTCCGCTCGGCATGTTCCCCATCAAAACCATCTTCTCTCCGCTCTGCCTGCGGAAATATTCGAGCGCCTTTCACCTCATCTGGAACTGATCCCGATGCCTCTCGGGGAAGTCCTCTATGAATCCGGCGGCCAATTGCAACATGTTTATTTCCCGACGACCGCTATCGTGTCCCTGCACTACGTCATGGAAAATGGCGCATCGGCCGAAGTCGCAGGCGTTGGCAATGAAGGCATGCTCGGAATTTCGCTTTTCATGGGCGGTAATACCACGCCCAGCTGCGCTACCGTACAGACCGGGGGCTACGGTTACCGATTGAAAGGACGGTTAATGATGGAGGAATTCGATCACGCAGGGCCGATGATGCGTTTGATGCTGCGCTACACTCAGGCATTGATGACACAGATGTCCCAAACTGCGGTCTGCAATCGGCATCATACGGTAGAGCAGCAATTGTGCCGCTGGTTGTTGTTAACGCTCGATCGATTGTACTCACATGAATTGACCATGACACAGGAACTGATTGCCTGCATGCTCGGCGTGCGTCGCGAAGGCATTACCGAAGCCGCCGGGAATTTGCAGCGCGCAGATTTGATCAGTTACCGCCGAGGCCATATCACGGTACTTGACCGGTTGGGATTGGAGTCGCGCTCTTGCGAATGTTACAACGTAGTCAAAAAAGAATTCCATCGTTTGCTCTACGATGAATAAACCGCTAATAGTCTTTCCAATTAATCATAAAGTTGGGTTGATCCCGGACACTAAGATTAATGATATGTTTGTTTGCGGCAGGATTAGCGTATAAGACATATAGATTGAGTTATGTGATAAAGCTTGGCCCAAACTATATGACTCCCACGGAGCGATCCGTCTCCAGATCACGTTACGATTTACATAAAGGTAAACCATGTCCGAAAAATTTTCGATTCCGCCATTATCCATTACGACGCCGACACGGCGCCGGGTGAACCTTCCTTGAAAGCAACATATAAAATTATTGCTTCGCTTGCTGGAGCGGCCCTGCTGGTTGCATTGGTGGCGGTATCGCTCGGTTTTTTCAGGCAAGCAGAGGATGCCGCCGAGGCGCGAAAGCAGACCAACGCTTTAATCATCCGTGCAAACGCCTTGCTGTCTGAATTGAGAGATGCCGAGACCGCTGAGAGCGGCTATTCGCTAACCGGTGACGAGGCATTTTTGGAACCGTACTTGGCGGTGCGCGATAGTATTCGCGGCGATCTGGAAGCATTGCGCCAACTTACCTTGGACAGTGCCGCCCGGAAACATCTGGATGCATTGGCTCCATTGGTGGATGCCAAATTGGCGGAAATGTCGCAAGTCATTGAGTTGCGCCGCCACCATGACATGACTGCGGTACTGGGGGTTGTAGGCGGCCAGGGCAGGCACTTGATGGATTCGATGCGTACCGAAATCGGTAACTTCGTCCGGATGGAAGAAGATGCGCTGGCGCTGCACGATGCAGCGTTTCAATCGAACATGCGCCATTTATTTATCATCATCGTTGCCTCCAGCTTGTTTACGCTGCTGTTGGTATTTTTGTTCGCTTATGTTTTCTATCGGAAAACACAACAGCGGATCAAGAGTTTAGTTAATCTCGAAACACAGCATTTGTTCGATATTCAAGATGAGTCGAATAAACAGCTACAGCAAGCCAACATCACCTTACAGCTCAGCGAGGAAAGGCTTGCCGTTACATTAAACTCCATCGGCGATGCAGTGATAGCCACGGATGCCGAAGCGCATGTGACGCTGATGAATCCCCTTGCCGAACAGCTCACCGGTTGGACGCAGGCTGAAGCCGCCGGTCGTTCGGTGGACGAGATTTTTCACATCATCAATCAGGAAACCCGTCAACTTGCCATCATTCCGGTCATGGACACTTTGGCGCATGGCACGATACAAGGCCTGGCCAATCATACTGTGCTGATTGCTCGCGACGGTAACGAGAGCGATATTGCCGACAGTTGCGCACCGATTCGCGACCGCGACGGCCGGGTGATCGGCGCAGTGCTGGTGTTCCGCGATGTCACCGAAGAATATGCGGCGCAGCGAGCCCTGAGCGATAGCGCCGCGCTGATCCAAACAATTCTGAATACCGTTGTGGACGGCATTATCACCCTGCATGCCCGTGGCGGCATTGTCGAGACGGTAAACCCGGCCGCCGAACAAATGTTCGGCTATAGCGCCGCAGAACTTATCGGACAAAATTTCAGCATGCTGATACCTGAGCTTGATCGGGATAAACGCAATGGTTCCCTTGAGTATTACAGTGCAAGCGATGAGGCGCGCGCCATCGGGCTTGGCCGCGAGGTTGTGGGCAAGCGCAAGGATGGCAGCACTTTCCCGATGGAAATGGCGGTAAGCGAGATGCGGCTGGGCGGGCAGCGTTACTTCACCGGTATTTTACGCGATATCACCGCGCGCAAGCAGGCGGAAGAGGCGCTACTCAAGGCAGGTGCCTTGCAGAATGCAATTTTCAACAGCGCTAATTTCTCAAGCATCGCCACCGACGCCAAGGGCGTCATCCAGATCTTCAACGTCGGAGCGGAACGCATGTTGGGCTATGCGGCCGCCGACGTGCTGAACAAGATTACGCCGGCCGATATTTCCGATTCGCGGGAAGTGATCGTACGTGCCAAGGCGTTGAGCGAGGAGCTGTCCACGCCGATTTCGCCGGGCTTCGAGGCATTGGCGTTCAAGGCCTCACGTGGCATTGAAGATATTTACGAGCTGACCTATATCCGTAAAGACGGCAGCCGGTTCCCTGCGGTCGTGTCGGTCACCGCGCTACGCGATGCTCAAAAAGCAATTATCGGCTACCTGTTGATCGGCACCGACAATACCATTCGCAAGCAGATCGAAGCAGAGCAGATGCTGCTCGACCAGCGTCTGCGGGATCAGCAGTTCTATACCCGGTCACTGATTGAGTCCAATATCGACGCGCTGATGACGACCGATCCACTCGGTATCATCACTGACGTCAACAAGCAGATGATGGCGCTCACCGGTTGCCTGCGTGACGAGTTAATCGGCGCACCGTTCAAGGATTTCTTTACCGATCCGGAGCGGGCCGAGGCGAGCATCAAGCTGGTGTTAAGTGAAAAAAAGGTCACCAACTACGAACTCACCGTGCGCGCTCGTGACGGCAAGGAAACGGTGGTGTCTTACAATGCGACCACTTTCTACGACCGGGATAGGAATCTGCAAGGCGTGGTTGCCTCTGCGCGCGATATCACCGAGCGTAATCGCCTGGATCAAGTGTTGAAAGAAAAAAATGCCGAACTGGAGAACGCCAAGTCAGTGGCTGAAAAAGCCAATCTCGCCAAATCGGATTTCCTGTCCAGGATGAGCCACGAGCTGCGCACCCCGCTCAATGCGATCCTCGGCTTCGCTCAATTGTTGGAGTCAGGTCCGCCGCCGCCATCGGCGGCCCAGATTTTAAGGCTTCAGCAGATTATCAAAGCCGGCTGGTACCTGCTGGAACTGATCAACGAGATACTCGATCTTGCGGTGATCGAGTCCGGCAAGCTCTCGCTGTCGCGAGAAGCGGTGTCGCTGATCGATGTCGTCCATGAATGTCAGGCCATGGTCGAAGCGCAGGCGCAACAGCATGACATCCGCTTGACCTTTCATCCCTTCGACCCCGGCTGGTTTGCCAACGCCGATCGGACCAGGGTCAAGCAGGTCCTGATCAACCTGCTGTCCAATGCGATCAAATACAACCGCGAGCATGGCACGGTCGACGTGTATTGCATCGAGAGCGCCCCGGACTGTCTACGCATCCGCATCAAAGACAGCGGCGCGGGATTGACGCCGGAACAGCTGGTGCAGCTGTTTCAGCCGTTCAATCGTCTCGGCCAGGAGACCGGCGCCGTGGAAGGCACCGGCATCGGCCTGGTGGTCACCAAACAGCTGGTCGAACTGATGGGCGGCGCCATCGGCGTTGACAGCACCGTCGGCGTCGGCAGCGAATTCTGGATCGACCTGGTCAAAGACGTTACCCCGCAACTGGATGCCGGCCATGCGCTGTCTTCGGACCTTGCGGCGCATGCCCAGGGCAATCCGGCACAGCGTACCCTGCTTTATGTGGAAGACAATCCGGCCAATCTGATGCTGGTCGAGCAAATCATTGCGGGCCATCCCCATGTGCGCATGCTGAGCGCGCGCGACGGCCATCTCGGCATCGCGCTGGCCCGCGCCCATCGCCCCGACGTGATCCTGATGGACATCAACCTGCCCGGCATCAGCGGCCTGCAAACCCTGAAAATCCTGCGCCAGGATCCTGCCGTCGCGCATATCCCGGTCATCGCCCTCAGCGCCAATGCGATGTTCCGCGATATTGAAAAAGGACTGGCGGCGGGATTCTTCCGCTACCTGACCAAGCCCATCAAAATAAACGAATTCATGAGCGCGTTTGACGACGCCCTGAAATTCTCTGAAACGGAATTGCCCCACGCCAATGAAACCGGACCCCTACGATGATTAGCGAACACGACATCCTGAACGCCGGCATCCTGATCGTTGACGATCAGCAATCCAACGTGCTTTTGCTGGGAGAAATGCTGCGTGATGCCGGTTATACCTGCATTACTGCGACCATCGATCCCCATGCGGTGTGCGAGCTGCATCGACAAAATCGCTACGACCTGATCCTGCTCGACCTGCAAATGCCCGATAGAGACGGATTCCAAGTCATGGAAGACCTTAAAGCCATCGAAACCGACGGTTACCTGCCGGTACTGGTGATCACCGCCCAGCCGAGCCACAAGCTGCGAGCGCTGGCCGCCGGCGCGAAAGACTTTGTCAGCAAACCGTTTAACCTGGTCGAAGTGCGGACGCGCATCCATAACCTGCTGGAAGTGCGGCTGCTGTACCGGGAACTTGAGCATTACAACAAACAGCTGGAACAAACCGTGCTGGAACGGACCGCCGAACTGCGTGAAAGCGAAGCCCGATTTCGCCGCCTGACCGAACTGTCGTCCGACTGGTATTGGGAACAGGACGAGCGCGGGCATTTCACCAAAATGTTCGGGCCGGTGCTGGATATGCTGGGAATCCGCTTCGACGAGGCGCTGGACAACATCTGGGATGACCGGGACATAGGCTGGAATGAGACCGAGCGCGACATCCTCAAGGCCAACCTGGCCGGGAGGCGGCCGTTCCTGGATTTCGTCTACAGCCGGACTAATCCGGACGGCTTGCAGCAATACTTCATGGTCAGCGGGGAACCGATGTTCGACCTGTCCGGCCGCTTTGCCGGCTACCGAGGAATCGGCAGGGACGTGACCGATACGATGCGCGCCAAAGCGGCCAATTAATTCTTTTAGATAGGCTTGTCATTCCCGCAGGGAACGTTAACATTTTAACGGACCGGGGCTTACCGGCAGACCATACAGCCCCAAGGCATCATGATTGGCGACTTTATCCGGAGTCGGGTTGACCTCTGGCGTCAGGCTGTAACCGGAACGAACAAGTGAGAGGCGACGGTAATGAACAAAAACAATAAAGACAGCATGTCTAAGGAGAGCGTTTTGCTAAGCCGGGAGAAATTAGTCACTGCGCGTGAAAAGGCGGTCGACTTGCGTGAGAATGCTGTCAATCTGCGCGAAAGTGAAGCCGACTTGCGTGAGCGAAGAATTCACGCAGCAGAGACGATACAGGCAGCGTCCGACGAGCACATGATGATGCTGCAACAAGCGAACGCAAGCTTGATTATTGCTACAATCGAAGCACAAAAACTGGCCGAACAAGTTCAAATGGCTAAAGATCAGTTGGATCATTTGGTTCATCACGATGCGCTCACCGATTTGCCCAATCGCATTTTGCTGAATGATCGGCTTGCCCAAGCGATTGCACTGGCATGCCGTGAAGGTGAACAACTTGCTGTGATGTTTATGGATCTGGATGGTTTTAAATACATCAACGATTCCTTGGGACATGGAATTGGCGACCAACTGCTGCTGTCGGTTGCACAATGCATGGCGAGTTGTGTGCGCCATTCGGACACCATCAGTCGCCAGGGAGGGGACGAATTCGTGCTGGTGCTGCACTCTATTGAGCGAGCAGAAGATGCGGCTTTTTCTGCGCAAAAAATACTCGAGGCGCTTGCGTTGCCTCACCGTATTGATCAGCACGATCTCCATATCAGCGTCAGTATCGGCATCAGCATCTACCCAGACGATGGCCGAGATGCGGAAACCCTTATCAAAAATGCAGATACCGCAATGTATTATGCCAAGGAAAACGGCCGCAACAATTACAAATTTTTCGAGCAGAATATGAATACGCTGGCTGTCGAGCGACAAGCCATCGAAGCCAATCTGCGTCGCGCACTGGAGCGGCAGGAGTTTGTGTTGTATTACCAGCCGAAAGTCAATCTTCACAACGGTGCGATTGTCGGCGTTGAAGCGCTGATTCGCTGGCAGCATCCGGAACTGGGATTGCTACTGCCAAAGCAATTTGTGCTTATCGCCGAAGATTGCGGCTTGATTCTGCCGATTGGTCGCTGGGTGCTGCGCGAAGCCTGTCTCCAGGCCCGGATTTGGCAACAAGCCGGATTGCCGCCGATTACCATCGCAGTCAACACCTCCGCTCTGGAGTTTCGCGACAAGACATTTCTTGAAAATATACGCGCGACGCTCAAGGATGCATGCCTGGAATCCCGCTATCTGCAACTCGAATTGACCGAAAGCGTCCTGATGCGGGATGCCGACACTGCCGATTCAGTGCTGCATGAGCTCGCAGAATTGGGGGTGAATCTTGCGATCGATGATTTCGGCACCGGGTATTCCAGCCTAAGTTATCTGAGGCAATTTCCGATTGATACCCTGAAGATCGACCAATCGTTTGTGAATCAGATGATCAGCAACCCCGACGATGCCACCATCGTCAGTGCCGTGATCAGCATGGGTAAAAGCCTCAAGAAACAGGTCGTTGCGGAAGGCGTGGAAACATCGGAGCAGTCGGCATTCCTTCAGGTTCAGCGTTGCGATGAGGGGCAGGGTTATTATTTCGGCCGTCCGATGGCGGCAGAAGCGTTCGCCGCCTTACTGCAAACCGGCGTTGCGCTGCCTTTTTGATTTTCAATCTACAGGCTGTAAACGCTGAGGACAAAAAATGGTGACCCTGATGTCGGCCTTGGATACCCTTAATCAAAATCATCTTCTCGCCGCTCTGCCTGCGGAAATATTCGAGCGGCTGTCTCCCCATCTGGAGCTGATCCCGATGCCGCTCGGAGAAGTTCTTTATGAATCCGGCGGCCAATTGCAATATGCTTACTTCCCGACGACCGCTATCGTGTCCCTGCACTACGTCATGGAGAATGGCGCATCGGCCGAAGTGGCAGGCGTGGGCAATGAGGGCATGCTCGGGATTTCGCTTTTCTTGGGCGGCAATACCACACCCAGCTTGGCCACCGTGCAGACCGGAGGCTACGGGTTCCGGCTGGATAGACGATTGGTTATAGAGGAATTCAATCGCGTAGGGCCGATGATGCGGTTGATGCTGCGTTACACCCAGGCATTAATGACGCAGATTTTCCAGACTGCGGTCTGCAACAGGCATCATTCGGTAGAGCAGCAACTGTGCCGCTGGTTATTGTTAACGCTCGATCGATTGCCCTCGCATGAATTGACCATGACACAGGAATTGATTGCCTGCATGCTTGGTGTACGCCGGGAAGGCATCACGGCGGCCGCCGGGAATTTGCAGCGTGCAGATTTGATCAGTTACCGCCGTGGCCATATCACGGTACTTGACCGCTTGGGATTGGAGTCGCGCTCTTGCGAGTGTTACAACGTAGTCAAAAAAGAATTCCAGCGCCTGCTCTACGATGCAGGATGAGCAGATGCATAATATTTTGAGTCTTCGCTCATCTTAAGTTCTACCTATTTACGAATAATCGAACGATAACATGGCTAAAAGAATATATCGTGCGTAGCTCAGCGAATACCTTATATACTGGCGTCGAATTGAAACGACGGTTATATATTCAACCCTCGATATTATATCGACCAATTATGGATATTTTCCTATGGAAACGAGTGAGTTGCTGCGGCACCGGATAATTAAAAATCTCGTGTTACAGCACCCTGAAAAAGTTGCGGATACCGCGATTAACTTATGGGAACAGATGGCGACCCAAATTATTTCTGTCGTCGGTGAAGGCGGTTTCAATTCACTTTACGCGAGAAGTGTATTCCTGGCCCAGTCAACATTTTCCTGGCTTGCGGTCGGCTCACTGTCAGCACAGTCTGATGACCGGTTTGCGGAATTAAAAATGAGCTTTGAAGGTCAAAAGCCTGAGCAAGTCGGCGAAGCAAACAGTCTGTTATTGATCACTTTCACTGACATCCTGGCCTCGTTAATTGGCGAGCAGTTAACAACCAGCATTTTACGTTCGGCTTGGGGCTTTGATGCTTCGAATAGAGCCGACAAGGAATTCAAAAATGAGTGAAAAGGTAAGTATACGTCGCTTGAAAACCGGTGTGCCGGGTCTGGATAACCTGTTGGGCGGAGGCCTGCCGGAGTTCTCGTTTAACCTGATCGCGGGCACGCCCGGAAGCGGCAAAACGACGCTCGCTCACCAAATGATGTTCTCATTGGCAACGCCGGATAATCGGGCGCTGTTCTTCACGGTGCTGGGTGAGCCTGCTTTGAAGATGCTGCGTTATCAGCAGCAATTTTCGTTTTTTGATATTGATAAAGTCAATGAATCGATCCGCTTCGTTAATCTATCGGCAGACCTACTGGAAGGCGATTTTGACCGGGTATTGTTACGTATTGCCAAAGAAGTGAAAGATTATGCTCCCAGCCTGGTATTTGTTGATTCGTTTCGATCGGTCGTGCAGTCGGCGAAACAGGAGGGGCAGGGGGGAGCGTCCGAGTTGCAGCATTTTGTACAGCAGCTGGGCATGCAAATGACCAGCTGGCAGGCGACAACATTTTTAATCGGCGAATATTTGCTGCCGGAATCAGAGGCGAGCCCGGTCTTTACCGTAGCTGATGGTATTTTGTGGCTTTCGCAAAATATGCACCGTAATTCAATGGTGCGTAAGATGCAAGTGGTGAAAATGCGGGGACAGGCCCAGTCACCGGGGTTGCACACTTTCCGTATTGATGATGAAGGCATTCAGGTTTTTCCACGTGCGATTATCAAAAAGGGCGTGGCGATTGAGGCAACAATCAAAGTATCTACGGGCAAAGAACGTGTGTCGATGGGAATACCCGGCCTGGATAAAATGCTGGGCGGAGGCTTGCCGGCCGGGTATTCGCTACTTGTGGTCGGGCCATCCGGCTCAGGAAAAACCATATTGGCGACGGAATTTCTTGCCGAAGGTGTACGAAACGGCGAACCCGGCGTGATTGCGGCGTTTGAGAAGAGTCCCAGCCAACTTCTGAACACTAAGCTGTACAATCTGGTCAAGGCCGGGCAGGTTGGGGTGATCGACACGCGCTCGCTGGATTTGTCGATTGATGAAACCTTGTATGATTTGATCGAGATGATTAATCGAATGAAAGCAAAGCGCCTCGTTATTGATTCTTTGTCCGGATTTGAGCTGGCATTGGCGCCCGAGTTTAGTGAGGATTTTCGTGGATCGCTGTATAGAATGGTTGCCGAACTGACCGGCATGGGCGTGACCATATTAATGACCTCGGAACTGGAGGATCGTTACACCGATTTGCGCTTTAGTCCATTTGGCAGTGCTTTTCTCGCTGATGCAATTATCGTGCAACGCTATATCGAACTCGCAGGTCAATTCAAACGGGTTTTTTCGGTGGTTAAAGTCCGTGGCAGTGATCACAATAAGGACATTCGCTTGTTTGACATTAAAGACCAAGGCATCGTTATTGGCGAAACCTTATCCGGATATGACGGCATCATGTCGGGTCGGCCCACGGTCAGTTCATAGCTAGTCAACCAGGCTTTCTACTTAACGCTGAGGACATGCGCAAGTCTTAACCTTAAACTGTCCCGTGTTAAGTTGAAAGCTAACAACCCAAGTGAAAGAGGGCTGATAATGAACAGAAAGCACAACAACGGCGTTTCGGACAGCGATGACCAGGGTCAATCGGGCATGGCTGGCCAATACAAAGACAGGCCGGTAGTTGTCCTTAAAAATAATATTATGGCCAGGAAAAACGCTGTCATTGACGATAAAGCGGATGTTCTAAGACGCGAAGAATTAGTCTCTGCACGAGAAAACGCAGCCGGTTTGCGTGAAGAAGCTGTCCATCTGCGTGAAGAGCAGGCGATCGCGCGCGAGCGGGGAATTCATACGGCCGCAACGGTACAGGCGGCATCCGATGAACACATGGTTACGTTGCAACAAGCCAATGCACACTTGGTTGTGGCGACAATTGAAGCACACAAACTGGCCGAACAAATCCAAATAGCTAAAGCTCAGCTGGAAAGTGCCAACCTAGCCAAATCGGATTTTCTTTCCAGGATGAGCCATGAACTGCGCACCCCGCTCAACGCCATCCTCGGCTTCGCTCAATTGTTGGAGGCAGGTAATCCGCCGCCAACGGACACCCAGATTTTAAGGCTGGACCAGATTATCAAAGCCGGCTGGTACCTGCTGGAACTGATCAACGAGATACTCGATCTTGCGGTGATCGAGTCCGGCAAGCTCTCGCTGTCGCGAGAAGCGGTGTCGCTGATCGATGTCGTCCATGAATGTCAGGCCATGGTCGAAGCGCAGGCGCAACAGCATGACATCCGCTTGACCTTTCATCCCTTCGACCCCGGCTGGTTTGCCAACGCCGATCGGACCAGGGTCAAGCAGGTCCTGATCAACCTGCTGTCCAATGCGATCAAATACAACCGCGAGCATGGCACGGTCGACGTGTATTGCATCGAGAGCGCCCCGGACTGTCTACGCATCCGCATCAAAGACAGCGGCGCGGGATTGACGCCGGAACAGCTGGTGCAGCTGTTTCAGCCGTTCAATCGTCTCGGCCAGGAGACCGGCGCCGTGGAAGGCACCGGCATCGGCCTGGTGGTCACCAAACAGCTGGTCGAACTGATGGGCGGCGCCATCGGCGTTGACAGCACCGTCGGCGTCGGCAGCGAATTCTGGATCGACCTGGTCAAAGACGTTACCCCGCAACTGGATGCCGGCCATGCGCTGTCTTCGGACCTTGCGGCGCATGCCCAGGGCAATCCGGCACAGCGTACCCTGCTTTATGTGGAAGACAATCCGGCCAATCTGATGCTGGTCGAGCAAATCATTGCGGGCCATCCCCATGTGCGCATGCTGAGCGCGCGCGACGGCCATCTCGGCATCGCGCTGGCCCGCGCCCATCGCCCCGACGTGATCCTGATGGACATCAACCTGCCCGGCATCAGCGGCCTGCAAACCCTGAAAATCCTGCGCCAGGATCCTGCCGTCGCGCATATCCCGGTCATCGCCCTCAGCGCCAATGCGATGTTCCGCGATATTGAAAAAGGACTGGCGGCGGGATTCTTCCGCTACCTGACCAAGCCCATCAAAATAAACGAATTCATGAGCGCGTTTGACGACGCCCTGAAATTCTCTGAAACGGAATTGCCCCACGCCAATGAAACCGGACCCCTACGATGATTAGCGAACACGACATCCTGAACGCCGGCATCCTGATCGTTGACGATCAGCAATCCAACGTGCTTTTGCTGGGAGAAATGCTGCGTGATGCCGGTTATACCTGCATTACTGCGACCATCGATCCCCATGCGGTGTGCGAGCTGCATCGACAAAATCGCTACGACCTGATCCTGCTCGACCTGCAAATGCCCGATAGAGACGGATTCCAAGTCATGGAAGACCTTAAAGCCATCGAAACCGACGGTTACCTGCCGGTACTGGTGATCACCGCCCAGCCGAGCCACAAGCTGCGAGCGCTGGCCGCCGGCGCGAAAGACTTTGTCAGCAAACCGTTTAACCTGGTCGAAGTGCGGACGCGCATCCATAACCTGCTGGAAGTGCGGCTGCTGTACCGGGAACTTGAGCATTACAACAAACAGCTGGAACAAACCGTGCTGGAACGGACCGCCGAACTGCGTGAAAGCGAAGCCCGATTTCGCCGCCTGACCGAACTGTCGTCCGACTGGTATTGGGAACAGGACGAGCGCGGGCATTTCACCAAAATGTTCGGGCCGGTGCTGGATATGCTGGGAATCCGCTTCGACGAGGCGCTGGACAACATCTGGGATGACCGGGACATAGGCTGGAATGAGACCGAGCGCGACATCCTCAAGGCCAACCTGGCCGGGAGGCGGCCGTTCCTGGATTTCGTCTACAGCCGGACTAATCCGGACGGCTTGCAGCAATACTTCATGGTCAGCGGGGAACCGATGTTCGACCTGTCCGGCCGCTTTGCCGGCTACCGCGGAATCGGCAAGGACGTGACCGAAACGATGCGCGCCAAAGAGGCCAATAATTAATTCTGCTTTGGCCGGCTCATCATGCCGGTCAAGAGCTGGACGCCTATCAATTCCGATACACTCGAAATTTTTACAATGCTTAATCTGGTGCTTTTCCTCTGTGCGCTACCGCACCGACTATTTTCGATCTTGAGTATATGATTTGAACTAAGCGATGAGAGGTTCATTTCCTCGCTTTGGTCATAATAATTAATTAAGGAAACGCTCATGAACAAAGATCAAATAAAAGGTCAAGTCGAAGAAGTCAAAGGTAAAGTCGAGGAAGCTGCCGGCGTGATACTGGATGATAAAGATATGCAAATAAAAGGCAATATCAAAAAAAATGTAGGCAAGGCCCAGTCGGTTCTCGGCGATCTTAAGGATGCAATTAACAAGGACGACTGAAACGCGCAATGCTGAGCCGTACAGCAAGGTTCTGACATAGAGAGTTACGGCGTAAATATTTTTTTCACAAGAGATGAATATGAGGCTCGTCGGTCAATAGGCAATTTTCGCTTTGGCCTTCGTTCACTCTCATATTTATCTGTAGCTTATATATTGTCATCAAGCGATGACCTCTTACGGAGAAGCACCAATGCTGGAAACTTTAGCGATCGTCTTAATTATTCTTTGGGTAGGAGGGTTGGTTACCTCTTACACGCTGGGTGGGTTTATTCACATTCTTTTGGTTATCGCGATCATCGTGATTCTGTTGCGTGTTATTCAAGGGCGACGTGTCCTGTAGCGTTTAGGCGATCCGTGACGACTACTGTAAAAGTACCAGGCATAAGCCGGGATTGTAAGCACGCCGAACCAGGCCGACTTCCAAAATGTCATTTATATAAATTAGGAAAGACAAGATGAATGTAGTCAAGCTCATGGCAATCGCGCTAATCATAGCAGGCATTTTGGGGCTGGTTTATGGTAGTTTTACCTATACCAAGGAAACTCAGGAAGCCAAATTAGGCCCCTTGGAACTGTCGGTTAAAGATGCACAGACGGTTTATATCCCGACTTGGGTCGGTGTGGGGGCGATACTGGTTGGCGGTGGACTCCTGTTTTTTACAAGCAAAAAGCTCTAGCGGCTGCGCAATGCATTTGGAACATACGATTTGGGCTCAACAAAGCTCCGGTTAATTCAGAGATTCCCCGGTTTAGAATATACGCAGGCGTTAAGCCATTGATTTTTTTTAAGTCAATAAACAACTACGTGATTTGCCGGTGGTTTCCGGAAAATCAGGGATAGACTTGCCAGAGTTTTCTTGCTGGAGAAAGAGCGGTGCGCGAAAAAATTGGGTTTTGGTACTGATGTCCGGTCTATATTAGGTTTGTTGATGCTCTGGCTAAGCATGTGATGCGTGGCGGCAAACATGTTCAGAGGGTCAACAAGGATGTAAAAAAGAAAATGCAATCTACCGATAGAACGCCATCTCAAACCGGAATGGTTTTATCTGGCGAGACTGATGCTAGAGGTTATTTTGTGCTATGTGCGGTACCGCACAGAAGAACGGTTAATGTTGCGGTTAAACTACAGATGATGTTTTTTTAGCAACACCGCTTATCGCAAGAAGTGCTTTCTTTAGAGAAGGTATTAGCATTATCACCATTCAAGATTGTCTAAATTGAATCAAAAATAACTATATCAATCCATTAAGGAACACCCCGTGAAAAATAAAAATGAATACAGAAAGGAAAATCGTGTGCTGAAAAAAAGTTTACTCGCCATTGCCTCATTAGCCAGTATAGGTTTCCTGCCGCTGGGACAGGCCGCTGATCAAGTCCAGGATGATCGTTGGTATGTAGCACCTTTCGGTTCATTTGTCAGAACCGGCGGCGATCGCAATTCAAGCGACGGCTGGGGCGGCGGTATGGGCATCGGCAAAATGCTCGATAAACATTTCAATGTCGAATTGAAAGGGTTCTACGAAGGATTCAGCGGCGCTAACGGCCCCTGGAGTTTGGCCGGCGGCACGGCTGATTTACAGTATTATTTCTTACGCGATAAATTCTCACCTTATGCTGTGGTCGCGGCGGGCGGTATGAATAGCTGTGCTTCCGCTAATTGCGGGGCAGGCTTTATTGGCGAGGCCGGTGCGGGTTTTACTTATGAGCTCCACGACAACTTTTTGCTCCGCAGTGATGTGCGCTATCGTTACAATAATAACCTCAATGCCCATGTGCAGCCCGGTACAGACGAATTTCATGATATGACGGTTAACGTCGGCTTTGTCATTCCGTTCGGCGACAAGCCGAAAGCCGTGACAAAATCCGAGGCCCCAATCGCAGTCGCCCCGGCAGCAATTGCAGATTGTTCCACTTTGGATGGAGATGCTGACGGTGTTAACGATTGTTTGGATCGCTGCCCAGGAACCATCAAAGGCAGCAAGATTGACAATAGTGGATGCCCGGTCAGGCTTGTACTCAAGGGTGAACATTTTAAGTATGATTCTGCGGAGTTAACCTTGAATGCCAAGACCATCCTTGATGAGGTTGCGAAAAGTCTTGTTAGCTATCCTCAGAAAAATGATATTGAAGTCCAGGGCCACACCAGCAGCGAAGGTTCCGATAAGTACAATATGAAGTTGTCGCAACGGCGTGCGCAGTCGGTTGTCGATTACCTCAAAATGAAAGGTGTCGCCAATAAACTGATGGCAAAAGGCTACGGCGAAAGCCAACCTGTTGCCGATAACAGAACGGAAGAAGGTAAGTCTGAAAACCGTCGCGTTGAGTTGATCTGGATAGAATATTGATTGAAAAGTCGGTCTGAATTGTTTTAAAACTAAACCCGCTTTATAGCGGGTTTTTTATGTCAGCCAGCTCTGTTATTAACATGGAACCGGACTTTAGGGGTTGGTTCAAAACTGTCAACTACACAGGACTTATTATGTGCGGTAACGTACGGACAGAGCCTGAGCTTGCCGCTAAAATTAAGCTGAATTTCCCAATCACTGCGCCTGATTCAAATTGAGATGTTTTCCCCTCTGACGTTCATTATCTATCGGGACGTCACTCTATGTCACTTGACGCATTTTAAAAAAACCTCACAAAGGAATATCCCGTGAAAACAACAAATGAATATAAGCAACAGATTTTAGCAGGTAGAGTTCTTGCGATTATCTGTATATCCGCTGCTTTTGGATTGGCCGGTTGCCAAAAAGAAGACACAGCAGAAAACGCAGGCAAAAAAATTGATAGCGCTGCCGAAAATGCCGAGCAAAAGTATGATCTGGCTACATCAAGAGCCGATCTAGAAATTAAAAAGGCGGAAGAGTTATTGGATCAGAAAGCCGACAAAGCTGGAGAATACATCAATGAATCGGCTGACGCATCTAAAGGAGCGTTAGAAAAGGCTGGAAAAAAAATGGATCAGGCAACTGAAAAAGCAGGACAAAAACTTGAGGACGTAAAAAAGTCGGCAAGCGATAAAGCGGAAACAACGGGTGAATACATTGATGACTCCGTTATTACGACGACAGTTAAAGCGGCAATTTTGAATGAACCTTTGCTTAACGCATCCCATATCGAGGTGACCACGGTCAAAGGCGTAGTGAAATTAAGCGGGAAGGTTGATTCCGAGCCAAGCATCGGCAGAGCGATGGAACTGGCCGGCAGCCAGAAACATGTGAAATCGGTTGAAACTGATTTGATTGTAAATTCAAGTGCCGGCAAATGAGCATTTATTTGCGAGGTATAGCTGTTCTTGGCGCCATGTTGATGCCTGCGTCTTTTGCTCTTGCTGCTCAGCCGGATGATGCGTATATCGCCGGTTACGCCGCCGGTGTGTTAAAGCACGATTTAAAGCTTGATATGCCGCCGTTAATGGTCCGGGATGGCGTAATTACGTTGCCGGTCAGCGGTCTGACCGATGCCGACCGCGCCAAAGCGGTACAATTATTATGGGAGATCCCAGGCGTTAATGCAGTAAAAACAGCGGAAACTGTAGACAAACAGCCGATGGACTCGACTAATGCCCGGGTTTCCGGTGATGAAGCGGAATCAACCCTGTTAGCAACAGGACTGTTGCCTAAGGGGCATCTATTCAAGCCATTATTGGCGGATACGCGTTGGGCTCATTTTTCGGCTGCATACCATAATTATCAAAGCAAAAATTTTGATGGAACGGATATAGCTTCGGTCAGCTTCGGTGAAACGATACCGTTTTACCGCAGTAACTTCGGGAAATCCACTGTGCAATGGGAAACGGGACTTCAAGCCGGCGTTTTTAGCGACTTCAATCTCGGGGCTTCATCGTCCGATCTTCTGAACACCGATTTTATTGCGTCGATTTATTCAAGTATGCGTGCCGACCGGTTTTCAGCTTTTGCCCGCCTTTATCACCAAAGCTCGCATCTTGGCGATGAGTTTCTGCTGCGCAAAATTAATACCAAATTCGAACGCGTGAACCTCAGCTACGAAGGCGTGGATCTAAAGCTCTCATATGAACTTCCGTATGGCGTGCGCGTCTATGGCGGCGGAGGCGGCCTGTTCCACAAAGAACCTACTGCGCTTAAGGTATGGTCGGCACAATACGGCATTGAGTTTCGAAGCCCTTGGCGGATAGATTTTGCCTCGATGCGGCCTATCGTTGCGGCCGATATCAAACATTATGATGAAAATAACTGGAGCACCGATGTATCTGCCAGGGCAGGTGTCGAGTTTGAAAACTTACAGGTCTTAGGCCGGAAACTCCAGATTCTTGCGGAATATTATAACGGCTACTCTCCGAGCGGGCAGTTTTACAAAGAAAAAATCGAATACATCGGCTTGGGTGCGCATTATCACTTCTAAAGCCATCAAGTTGAGTATCCGTTATCGCATGAGCGTTCCCGTTACCTGCATCTTTGATTTTTTCAAGCTTGGTTCGATAAGCCGTCTTAGCGGTTAGTAATGGGTCTTCGCGTTGACAGATTCAAAGTCGGTCTCTGTCAGCCTTCTTCGCTGTATGAATGAGGCTTATGTACGCTAACGCACGGTAGGCAACTGAGGAAAGGTATCTAATGATAGCCGATGGTTCTTAGAACAGGTTGTTTTGTAATAGGTTCATCCGGATTTCGAGATAGAAAAAGTCGCAGCTGTTGCACTGATTATTGATTGCAACGGTTGCGTTAGAGGTTTAATTCAATGGATAAAATATCATGAAAAAGTTTTACCACCCCGGATCGTACCGGATCATGCACGGTATCGGTGCAGCTGCTGCACTATTTATAGCCGGTTGCGCAAGCATCCCGGCGCCTACAGAGCAGATGGCCGTTTCCAAAATGGCGGTAAGCAACGCGGGCACTGCGGGCGGCAATGAGTTTGCACCGATACAGTTAAGGTCTGCAATGGATAAGATGGACGCCGCCGAGCGGGCTATGGCAGAGGAAAATTATCTGCAAGCAAGGCAACTGGCTGAACAAGCGCAGTTTGACGCTCAATTGGCCTCGGCAACGGCGCGTTCCGCCAAGGCGCAGAACGCGGTAGGCGCAATACAGGAAGACAATCGTGTGCTGCGCCAAGAAATCGAACGTAAAGCCCAATAATTATTACCGGAATTCACCATGCAAAATAATCGATACCTTCCTGTGACCTTAATCGCTGTCGCAGTTATTTCCGGCTGTAGTTCCATGCCGCAAAATCAATCGCTCACCGAAGCGCATAGCAATTACAACAGCGCACGAACCAACCCCGAAGTCACCAATCTGGCTGCGCTTGAATTAAAAGATGCAGGCGACACGCTGAATAAGGCGGATGACGCGTTAAACAAAGATGAAGACGATGACGAGGTCAATCAACTGGCCTATATCGCCACGCAACAAGTGGCTATTGCCCAGCAAGTCGCCAAACGAAAAACAGCTGAATTAGCGGTTACCAACGCCGGCGCCAAGCGCGATGCAATACGCCTGGATGCCAGAACGGCCGAAGCCGATGCGGCTCATGCGCTGATAGCTCAACAGGCCATGGAACTCGAAGCGTTGAATGCCAAGAAAACCGAACGCGGTATGGTAATCACCTTAAACGACGTCTTGTTCAGCACCAACAAGTCGCAGCTGGCATCGGGCGGAATGCGCAACGTACAAAAGCTGGCCGATTTTCTGACCCAATATCCGCAGCAGAAAGTATTGGTTGAAGGTTATACCGACAGCGTCGGCAGCGACAGCCACAATCAGGAGCTTTCCGACCGGCGCGCTGCTTCGGTACGGACGGCATTGATGAACATGGCGATCAGCAGCGATCGTGTTGCCGCACGAGGATATGGCGAGGGGTTTCCGGTGGCCGACAACGACACCGCCGCCAGTCGTCAATTGAATCGGCGCGTGGAAATTATCCTGTCCGACGAGAACGGCAATATTGTTCCTCGCTAGATTGGTTTCTTTCAATAACATGTTGTCGTTCTTTGAAGCTCCAATCGACAAATTAATCTAAGAAGATAATCAACAAAAGAGAGCACCATGAAAACTAAAGAAGAATATATAAACAATCTGGCGGCGGAACTGAAAGACTGGAGCGCCCAAATTGATCTTTTGACGGCCAAGACCGAGAACGCGGCGGCTCATGTAAGGGTCAAGTACATTGAAGAACTCAATGATTTACATGCCAAACAGCAAAAAGCCGTTGAAAAAATGAAAGAGCTGGAGGAAGACGGCGGCGATGCCTGGGAAACCGTCAAAGTGACTGCGGATAAAGTCTGGGATGACTTGAGGCTCGGTTTGGCAAGTGCTACGTCCAAATTCGAGTAAGTTCAAGTAAGCCATTCCCAATGGCTGGTCCCCCGTTCTTATATTCGATACGGATATCGTCGAATGTTCCAAGGCTTAAGGTCATGGTTGGAATGGTTTTCAGGTTAACGCTTTTTCCGGCAGGAGCACCGCCATGTCACTTGGCTCAATCTTACTTTTAATTCTCATCCTGATGGTCGTCGGCGTTATTCCAGCCTGGCCACATAGCCGGGAATGGGGGTATGGGCCCAGCGGCGGGCTTGGTCTGATGCTGCTGATCTTAATCATCGTCACTTTATGAGGCAGACTCCGGCCTCGAAGCGTTACCGTCGGAATGTGGGTTTTGTGTATGCACTGCGCAGTTAAGCATTGTAGGAGCGGGCCATGCCCGCGATGAAAGAGCTGCAAGTCTGCAATAGTTGTCCAAATTCGCGGGCATGGCCCGCTCCTACTGTGTCGCCTTGCTTACCGTAGCTATGCCCTGATCGACGACCTGGATAGCAAAAGAGGAATTTTGCGCTTTCGCGCCGGATAGTTACTTTTTACTGGAACCTAGAGAATCATAAATGACGTCACAACAACGAAGAAGCCATGTAAGAGTCGAACATCCGGGAGGTGAGGAACCTATCCGGTTCGAGTTGTTCAGCATCGAACGGCTCGAACAGCATGCGGTGAGTTTAGCGCAGGCGCAAAAAGTCGGTCGTCGTAAGGAAGGGCGAAAACTGCTTCCGCGGGTGCATGATAATGCCAGGGTTTTGCTTGAAGCTTATAAAGCCGTCGCCAAGGCGGTACGAGAGCAGCATGCGATCACCCCGGCGGCGGAATGGTTGCTGGATAATTTTCATGTGATCGAAGCGCAGATCAGCGACATTCAGCTCGACTTGCCGGAAAATTATTATCGTGAATTGCCTAAACTGGAGGAAGGCGCATTAGCGGGCTATCCCCGCGTTTACGGCATTGTCTGGGCATTGGTTGCCCATACCGACAGTCGTTTCGTCCCGGAGTCATTGACGCATTTCATCAAGGCTTATCAAAACGTCACCCCACTCACGTTAGGCGAACTTTGGGCGATACCGATTACGTTGCGGATGTTGCTGGTGGATAATCTTCGCCGATTGTCGGTTCGAATCATCCGCTCTCAAACCGGCCGTCGACTGGCTGACGAGTTCGTCGATAAGGTCGACCAAATTACCGCTCAGATCGATAAACCCTATTTATCGTTGCCTACGCCGGAATTACCCGATACCCCGCTACGCCAAGCTTACGCGGTTCAGATTTTGCAGCGTTTACACGACCCTCATTCGGGCGCCATGGTGTCTCTGGATTTCTTGAATGACTGGCTTCGTGAGCAAGGCGTCAGCCTTGATGAAATCGTGCATCGCGAACATGCCGACCAGATTGCCGATAACCTGACGGTGCGCAATATTATCACCAGCATGCGCGCGATCTCCGCGTTTGATTGGTCCCAGTTCGTCGAGGACGCGAGCCTGGCGGATGCCTGCCTGCGCGCTCATCACGGCTACGGCAGCATGGATTTTCCGACTCGCGACCGTTACCGCCACGCGATTGAGGATCTTGCCAAGCGCTCGCCGCATTCCGAAGTGGAGATAGCCAAGAAGGTGATTGCCAAGGTTCAACAGGCCGGCGAGTATCTCTCTGCCGACGGACGTCAGCAGGAACCCGGCTATTATTTGATCGGTGCCGGACGCTATGCGTTCGAACGGGAAGTCAATTATCGGCCTTTGCTAAAACAACGATTATTGCGTAGCTATGTTGCTCACGCGGGGTTTGCTTATGTGGGCAGCCTCAGCCTGTTGACACTGCTGTTGCTGGCGATTCCTTTGACGGCGAGTTTCGTCGCCGGGCTTGGCGGATTTGAGCTGTTTCTGCTCGCGCTGTTCGGGTTCTTTCCGGCATCGGATATCGCCGTCAGTCTGGTCAATCGGCTGATCATTATGCGCCTTCCGCCACGTCATCTGCCCAGGCTTGAGTTGAAAGACGGCGTGCCCGAGACGTTGAGCACCTTTGTCGTAGTACCCACTATGTTCGGCAGCGAGGCCGAAATCAAGGAACAGATTGAGCAGATGGAGATTCGCTATCTGGCCAATCCGGACGGTCAGGTGCGCTTTGCGTTGTTGTCGGATTGGGCTGACGCGGATCAGGAAATAATGCCGAACGATGACCGCTTGCTAAACGCAGCCGTTGCTGCGGTGGCCGCGCTTAATAGCAAGTACAAAGAACAACGGTTCTTCGTTTTCCATCGCAAACGCTTGTGGAATTCAGGCGAAGGCAAATGGATGGGCTGGGAACGCAAGCGCGGCAAGTTGCACGAGTTCAATCGTTTGTTGCGGGGCGCTGTCGATACTTCATTCCTGCCGATTGACGGCAAACCGGCTGTGGTTCCATCCGGTGTCTGTTATGTCATTACCCTGGATGCCGACACCAAATTGCCGATGGGTTCGGTGGCTCAATTAGTCGGTGTGGCCGGCCATCCGCTTAACCGGCCGGTATTCGATCCGGGTACTCAATGTGTCGTGGAAGGCTACGGTATTCTCCAGCCGCGGGTCACGGCAACGCTGCCGCAGCAGCAGGAACGCTCGATATTTCATCAGATTTTTGCCGGTGCATCCGGCACCGACGCCTATTCCAGCGAAGTTTCCGAACTTTACCAGGATTTGTTTGCGCTCGGCACATACAGCGGCAAGGGCCTGTATCACGTAGACACCTTTGAAGCCGCATTGGCCGGTCGCGTACCTGACAATACCCAGCTCAGCCACGATTTGTTCGAGAGCATATTCGTGCGCTGCGCGTTGGTCAGCGATATCGAGTTTTTCGATGAGTTTCCATCCCATACCGAGGTTGAAGCATCACGGCAACACCGTTGGACTCGCGGCGATTGGCAACTGTTGCCGTGGATTTTCGGGGCTCACGGCAAGGGTATGCCGATCATCGGACGCTGGAAGATGCTCGACAATCTGCGCCGATCCCTTTCGGCACCGGGCGCTTTCTTTGCGCTGGTTGCAACTTGGGCTATTCCGGACGCGCCGCTGTGGATGCTGGTCGGGTTTGTAATGACAGCGTTGGGTTTTCCGGTGATTCTAGCGATTATGGGAGGGTTTGCGTTACCCGCCAGAGGTATCTCGTTGGGAACCTGTCTGCGCGCAGCGGGAGAAAATATGTCATGCGCAATCGGCAACAGCGTGGTGGCGTTGGCCTTATTGGCGCAACATACCTGGCTGATGGTGCATGCGATTGTCAGCACATTGGTGCGGCTGTTTATTACTCGAAGCCAATTGCTGAAGTGGGTCACCGCCCTGCAAGCCAAAACAGCGTCGGGTCATTCTCTGAAGAATCTTATCGGTCCGCTGTGCAGCTCGTCCACGATCGTTGTCGGCACCGCTGCCGTCGTACTGATTTTTAACCCGTCCGCAATCATGGCCGCTATGCCGTTTCTGCTGTTATGGTGGCTGGCCCCGGTCGTCGCACGGGCGTTGAGCCTGCCGCCCAGGCTGGATCAAGCCGAAGCTTTACAGCCGCAGGACAGCGTGAAGTTACGCCTGATCGGAAGGCGCATCTGGCGCTTTTTTACCACGTTCGTAACTGCAGAAGAGAACCATCTGCCGCCGGATAATTTTCAGGAAGATCCGCTGCCGGTTATCGCCCATCGCAGTTCGCCGACTAATTTCGGTTTGTATCTGTTGTCCGTCGTAGCCGCGCGCGATTTCGGCTGGATCGGCTTAATCGACACCGTCGACCGGCTCGAAGCCACGCTGACCACGCTGATTGCACTGCCGCGACTGCACGGCCATTTTTATAATTGGTACGATACCCGCGATCTGCATATGCTGGAGCCGCGCTATGTCTCGACCGTGGACAGCGGCAACCTGGCGGGGCATCTGCTGGTGTTGAGCGAGGCCTGCCGGGAAATGCTGCGGCGGCCGCTCGAACTGTCCATCGCATTGGACGGTTTGACCGATACCCATCAATTGCTGATGGATTCGCTGGCTAAAATCAGCGACGACCGGCGTACGCTGATCGCCTTGAAAGAACTACGGCAAAAAGCATTAGTCTTCGGCGCTCTGTTGGAAAATCATCCTGCCGACGCGGACGGATGGAGTCTGCTATGGCGGCAGTTGACGCTCGGCGCCGACACTCTCCATGACTTGGCGCGCGCCTATGCCGCTGAGCGGGGCGATACCGACGATAATGAAGTGCTTGTCTGGTCTACGATGCTGCGCGATGACACCCGTTCTCATCTGCGCGATTTGGATAGCCTGCTTCCCTGGATTCATTTCACAACCCCGCTTGATCGGGAACCGACTGATCAGCATCCTCATTTTGCGGCGTTTGATAAAAAGCTGATGCTGAATACCTGCTTATCCGATCTTTCCGGCGGCTATGCCCAAGGCTTGGCTGGACTCAAGGTAGCGGGCGCACCGGCTTCGGGTGGACTGGAAGTCTTGTTCCAACATGCCGGAGAGCAGGCCGAAACACTCACGAAGCGTCTGGAAAACATGGTTGTGCAACTGGAAGCCTTGTTTCACGAAATGGATTTTCGCTTTCTTTACGATAAGGATTGCCATATGTTCGCGCTGGGCTACCGCGTGATGGAAGGCACGCTCGATTCCAGTTATTACGATATGTTGGCTTCCGAAGCGCGCCTGTCCAGTTTCGTTGCAATCGCCAAGCGCGACGTGCCGAGTACGCACTGGTTCCACCTAGGCCGGAGAGTGACGCGCGCCGCACACGGCACCGTCTTGCTGTCGTGGTCGGGCTCGATGTTCGAATACCTGATGCCGTCTTTGGTGACCTTTACCCCGCGTTACAGCCTGCTCGACCAGACGTGCCGCTTGGTCGTGAAGCGGCAGATCGAGTACGGCAAGGAACGCGGCGTGCCTTGGGGCGTTTCTGAGTCGGCTTTCAATGGCCGCGACCTTTACTTCACTTATCAATACGCCGCGTTTGGCGTACCCGGTCTGGGCATGAAGCGGGGACTCGGCGAAGATTTGGTGATTGCCCCTTACGCCACGGCTTTGGCTGCGATGTACCTGCCGCATGCTGCGGTGGAAAACTTCGAACATCTGGAACAGGAAGGCGCATTAGGGCGCTTCGGCTTTTATGAAGCGCTCGATTTCACGCCGGTCCGGCTTGCGGAAGGTCAGCCGGTCGCGATAGTGCGTTGTTACATGGCCCATCACCAGGGCATGTCGCTGGTGGCTTTCGCCAATGTCGTGCATGACGGGGCGATGCGTCATCGGTTTCATCGTGCGCCGCTGATCCAGGCGGCTGATTTGTTATTGCAGGAACGCATACCGCTCGGTGCGGATACGCCTTTTATACCCTTGCTTCAGGATCTTTCCGAAGTTAAGGAATCCGCGCAGCCGCCGATCCGGCGCATACCGTCACCGACATCTTCGGTGCCTTCCACGCACCTGTTGTCCAATGGCCGTTATGCGGTGATGGTGACTGCCGCCGGTTCCGGTTACAGTATGTGTCGGAACCTCGCGGTGACGCGTTGGCGCGAAGATGTGACACGCGATGCCTGGGGCAGTTATATCTACCTGCGCGATGTCGCAAGCGGCCAGGTTTGGTCTGCCGGCTATCAACCGACCACGACGGCTCCCGAGCACTACGATGTCGTTTTTGCGGAAGACCGTGTGCGCATTACCCGAACCGACGACGGCATCGTCAGCTCCCTGGAGATCGTTATCTCGCCCGAGGACGATGCCGAAATCCGTCGTTTGAGCTTGACCAATAATGGACTGCACAGCCGGGAAATCGACATTACTTCTTATGCCGAGATTGTGCTTGCCCCATCTGCCGCGGACATTGCGCATCCCGCTTTTTCCAATCTGTTCATTCAAACCGAATATCTGCCCCAAGCGCGCGGGCTGATTGCGCAACGTCGGCCGCGTACAGCCGACGAACCGGGTATCTGGGCTGCTCACGTGCTGGCCGACGGCCGAACCGACGACGGACTGCAATACGAAACCGACCGGGCCCGTTTTGTCGGGCGAGGACAAACGTTACGGGAACCGATTGCGGTGATGGACGGCCGACCGCTGACCAACACGGTTGGCGCTATTCTCGATCCGATCTTCAGCTTGCGCACACGGGTGCGCATTGCAGCGGGCGCCACCGAGCACGTGACGTTTACCACCCTGGTTGCCGCCTCACGGCAGGCGGCGGAAGAGCTGGCCGACAAATACCATAACGTGGTGGCGTTCGAGCGCGTATCAGCGATGGCCTGGACTTACGCCCATATACAGCTGCATCATCTGCGTACCCGGCCGGACGAGGCTCAGTTGTTCCAAGATCTGGCTAACCGCTTGCTCTATATCGATCCTTCATTGAGGTCGACCGGCAGATTGATGCAGATGAACAGCTTGAATGTTACCGGGCTATGGCGGTACAGCATCTCCGGAGACCGCCCGATTGTGTTGTTGCGGGTAACCGAGTTTGAAGACCGGACCATTGTCGAACAATTGTTGCGCGCTCACGAGTATTGGCGCATGAAAGGTCTTGCCGTCGATTTGGTGATCCTGAACGAAAAAGAATTGTCCTACGCCCAGGACTTGCAGATTTTATTGGAGGGCATGGTGCGCGAAAACCAGGCGCTTTCGGCCCATCACGAGCATGAAAACAAGGGTGCGATTTTTGTCATGCGCAACGACCGGCTCTCGGAAGAAGAACTGATATTGCTGCAAACAGTTGCACGCGCCGTGCTGGTCAGTAGCCGGGGTACTTTATCCGAGCAATTGTTGAGGTATTTAAGGCCTACCGCCGCTTTTGTTGCGCCGAAAGCCTTGACCGCTCACGGCGCTCATTCGCCGGCGTTGGCGGTGCCCCCGCTTGAGTTCTTTAACGGACTGGGCGGCTTTGCCGAAGACGGGCGCGAGTATGTGATTGTGCTCGACAACGGCCAGTGGACACCGGCGCCGTGGAGCAATGTGATCGCCAATGCCGAGTTCGGTTTTATGGTATCGGAGTTGGGCAGCGGCTGCACCTGGAGCGGTAACAGCCGTGAAAACCAGTTGACGCCGTGGTCGAACGATCCGGTCAGCGACTCGCCCGGAGAAGTTTTCTATTTGCGCGACGATGACACCAACGAATTATGGAGTCCGACCGCTCTGCCGATCCGGGTCGACAATGCCAGCTACGTGATACGCCACGGGCAAGGCTATAGCCGTTTCGAACATGTTTCTCACGGCATTCACAGCGAGCTTTTGCAATTTGTCAGCCCGGACGATCCGGTCAAGCTATCGTCGTTGACCTTGACCAATGTGTCCGGACGAACCCGCAGGCTGACCGTTACGGCTTACGTGGAATGGGTACTGGGCGCTTCGCGTACGGTGACTGCCGCTCATGTGATCACCGAACTCGATACGGAGACCGGCGCGCTGTTCGCTTACAACCCCAGCGATGTGGAATTCGGCCGTCGCATTGCGTTCGCCGATCTATGCGGTCTACAAACCGGATGGACCGGGAATCGGGCGGAATTCATCGGCCGCAACGGGAGCCTGTCTGCACCGGCAGCTTTGCTAGGATCAAGTGCGTTGAAAAAATCGGTTGGCGCAGGGCTTGATCCTTGCGCAGCACAGCAGAAAGTGATTGAGCTTGCGCCTAACGGGCGTATTGAAATCGTGTTTTTATTGGGACAAGGCAATGACCGACTCCATGCCCGAGAGTTGGTGCAGCGCTATCGGACCACCGAAACAGCAACGACTTTTACCCAGGTGACGCAGTTATGGGATCAAGTGCTCGGTAAGGTCCAGGTAAAAACGCCGGATCGGGAACTCGACATCCTGTTAAACCGCTGGCTGCTGTATCAAACCCTGAGTTGCCGGATGTGGGCCAGGGCCGGGTTTTATCAGGTCGGCGGGGCATTCGGCTTTCGCGATCAGTTGCAGGACAGCATGGCCTTGACCGTTGCGCGGCCCGATTTAACTCGCGCTCATCTGCTTCGTGCCGCAGCACGCCAGTTTGACGAGGGCGATGTGCAACATTGGTGGCATCCGCCTTCAGGCCGCGGCGTGCGTACCCGTTTTTCCGACGACCGTATCTGGCTGGCCTATGCAGTAGCCCACTATATCAAGGTGAGCGGCGATAGCCATGTCCTTGAGCAGGAAGTGCCGTTTTTGCAAGGCCCTGTGCTGGAGCCGGGACAAGACGACGCCTATTACCAGCCGTCGCAGTCGATGCAGCAAGCGAGTCTGTTCGAACATTGCGCGCGTGCGCTGGACCTTAGCCTTGAAACGGGTTCGCACGGTCTGCCGCTGATCGGGAGCGGCGACTGGAATGACGGCATGAACAGGGTCGGCAATCAGGGCAAAGGGGAGAGCATATGGCTGGCGTGGTTCCTGATCGCCACGCTTTCCGAATTTGCAATCGTGGCAGAGACGCAAGGCGATAACGAGCGCGCTGTCCGCTGGCGCGAGCATGCCGCCCGGCTGAAGCTTGCAGTGGAAACTGAAGGATGGGACGGAGCATGGTATAGGCGCGCCTATTTCGATGACGGCACGCCACTCGGTTCAGCGGATAATGCCGAATGCCGCATCGACTCGATTGCGCAAAGTTGGGCCGTCATTTCCGGCGGCGCCGAAACCGAGCGGGCGCAACGGGCGATGAATTCGGTGCAGGAATATCTTGTGCGCTACGGCGATGACCTGATGCTGCTATTCACGCCGCCGTTCAACAAGACCGAACGGGACCCCGGTTATATCAAGAGCTATCCGCCAGGTGTAAGGGAAAACGGCGGGCAATATACCCATGCGGCGGTCTGGTCGGTCATTGCCTATGCGATGCTCGGTGAAGGCGATCAGGCGGCGGAATTGCTGCGTATGCTGAATCCGATCAAACGCTCGTCCACCCGCACCGGCATTTACGCCTATAAAGTCGAGCCGTATGTACTGTCGGCAGATATCTATTCCGAGGGACCCCACGCCCGGCGCGGCGGATGGACTTGGTACACCGGAGCGGCAGGCTGGTATTACCGCGCAGGACTGGAATGGGTATTGGGCTTGCAGGTCCGTGCCGGACAATTGATTTTTAATCCTTGTATTCCCAGAACATGGGATAGTTACACGATTATTTACCAACACGAAAATACCCGCTATGACATCACGGTTGAAAATCCGAACAGAGCCGCGCATGGTATCGCTCTCATAGAGCTGGATGAAGAACGCCAGTCAAGCGGTAACAGCATTACATTACAAAATGACAGACAGCTGCATCGGGTGCGGGTGATCATGGGTTGAGGCTGCCGGACGACATGCTTTAGGTGTAGCTCTGCCGCGGGTCGCCGCGGCAGAGTCTCGCAATGTGGCTGGTTTCAGCCCACTCGACAGATGATTTGTTGATAGCGTGTCATGAGCTTAATAACACAACAAACTGCAGATTTAATTCATTATTGCTTAGCCTGTGGCGTGGTCATTTTTGCTGCTTGTTTTGTTTTTCGGGACGATTTAGTGCGGCTTTTTTTCTTGGCGGGTTTGGTTTCGACCTTGACCTGAGCGGTACCGTCCCCTTTCATATCAAGCTTATTAGCGGCTGCGCCGGAGAGATCGATAACGCGATTTTCGGCAAAAGGTCCACGGTCGTTGATTTTGACTTCGATCTTCTTGTCATTCTCAAGGTTAGTCACTTGGACTTTAGTGCCCATCGGCAAACTTGGATGAGCGGCTGTCATCTTTTTTTGGTCAAAAGTCTCGCCGCTAGAAGTCTCTTGGCCGTGGAATCCCGGCCCATACCATGATGCCTCGCCGACTTCTTTATGAGCAGGTTGGGTGGCGGTACTTTCTTTCTCTTGCGGGGTTTGTTTGGATTGTTCGTTTGAGTGTTCGGAGCTGCAGCCGGAAAGAGCCAGGACGCCGACCAAGATTACTTGAAAGATGCTTACAAACCATTTGCGCGGAGATAGGGTAACGGTAGGCGTTATTATGACTTTTCGGGACAAATGCTTTGAACTGGAAACCCATCGGCGTTTCTCATTGTTAGGCGAAGCGTCGGCATGTCGAACTGTTTGATAGGCCATGGTTTTCTTCTCTCTCTGGGAGGCGTTCAGGCTGCCGGAACTTTCAGGCTACCGGAACTTTCAGGTAAAGGCAGTCCGTCTACTGCAACATCATGCATACAATCCAGCTGTCCGTTATCTGATCCTGAATTACCGGGTTAAGACTGATGACTGGATACGTTCTTTGTCGCAATGTCGTACAGTAATTTTATAATATGCCAATTCCCAGCCAAGTCTGTACGCTAGCGTACTGTACGAGTGAGGAACTGAACCTGGGCATCAAAAGCTTCAGCAGGCAGCATACAAGTTCCGGAATGAATATCGTGCGCTTACCATTGAACTCAACCTTGTTTTAACAGTACCAGAGCCCGTCCATGCATAGGATAACTTTGCCCGACTTTGTAGCGGGAAAGTTCGGGTATGCCGCTGGTTTCAAAAGTGTCGAGCAATACATCCCAATAGGAACGCCCGCCGAATTCCGGCAGCATAAAGACAATATCTTGATGATCTGCATTGATCAGCAACAGCAAATTATTGTCTTTTAAACGTCGTCCGCGTCCGTCGGTTTCATTCAAGGCCTCACCGATAAAATGCACGCCAAGACAACGCGAAAACGGCTGCCCCCAGTCTGCATCACTCATTTCAGACCCATCAGGATTGAGCCAGACGATATCTTTTACTTCGCCGCCGCGAATCGGCCGTCCCAGAAAGAAATAACGTCGCCGGAACAGGGGATGCCCTTTGCGCAAATTGATAATACGTTGGGTGAATTCAAGCAGATCCTGATCCTGTTGTTTCAGTTCCCAACAGAGCCAGCTAATCTCGTTGTCCTGACAATAGGCATTGTTATTACCTTGCTGGGTATGGCCCATCTCGTCGCCTGCAAGCAGCATCGGAACGCCCTGTGAAAACAACAGGGTGGCAAGAAGATTGCGTTTCTGGCGAGCGCGTAACGCATTAATCACCGGATCGTCGGTTTCTCCCTCGACGCCGCAATTCCATGAACGGTTATTGTCGGTGCCATCGTGGTTGTCTTCCTGGTTAGCCTCGTTGTGCTTGTTGTCGTAGGTTACCACATCATGCAGAGTGAAGCCGTCATGCGCAGTGATGAAATTGATACTGGCGTGCGGCTTGCGCCCGCTGCGTTCATACAAGTCGCTAGACCCGGTCAAGCGTTGCCCCAGTTCGCCGAGCAGTCCGCCATCGCCCTTCCAATAGGCGCGAATGCTATCGCGGTACTTATCGTTCCATTCCGCCCAACCCATCGGGAATTTTCCCACTTGATAGCCGCCTTCGCCCAGATCCCAGGGCTCGGCGATCAGCTTGATGGTGCTCAGGACCGGGTCCTGATGGATGGTATTAAAGAAGGTGCCCAGCTGGTTTACTTCGTGCAACTCCCTTGCCAGCGCGGAAGCCAGATCGAAGCGGAAGCCGTCCACATGCATGTCCAATACCCAATAACGCAGGCTGTCCATGATCAACTGGAGTACGCAGACATGTTGCATGTCCAGCGTGTTGCCGCAACCGGTGTAGTCTCTGTAATAACGCGGGTTATCGGCCTCCAGGCGATAGTAGGACGCGTTGTCGATGCCGCGAAAGGACAATGTCGGCCCCAGCTGATTTCCTTCGGCGGTATGGTTGTAGACCACATCCAGAATGACTTCAATGCCCGCCTTATGCAGGGTCTTTACCATGGTCTTAAATTCGCTTACCTGGCCGCTCGCCGAATAACGGGAATCGGGCGCCAGAAAGCCAATCGAGTTATAGCCCCAATAATTGCGCAAGTCTTTTTCGAGCAAGTGGCGGTCATCGAGAAATGCATGTACCGGCATCAGCTCCAGCGTCGTCACACCCAGACGCTTGAGATGCTCGATGGCGGGTTCCATCACCAATCCGGCGTAGGTTCCCCGGAATTTCAGAGGGATGTCCGGATGTTGCATGGTAAACCCTTTGACGTGGGCCTCATAAATCACCATATCGTGCCACTGAACGTCAGGGGGTTGATCATTTCCCCAGGCGAAGCTCTGATCGATAACCCGGCACTTCGGCATGACATTGGCGTTGTCGCGGCGGCTAAAAGAAAGATCTTCGTTTTTGCTGCCGACGCTGTAACCGAAATGGGCGTCGCTCCAGAGCGGCGTTCCCACGATATCTTTTGCATAGGGTTCTATCAGCAGCTTGTGCGGATTGAAACGATGCCCTTCCTGCGGACGGTAAGGCCCATGTACGCGGAAGCCATAAAGCAGCCCTGGGCGAGCCTCAGGCAGATAGCAGTGCCAGACCATATCGCTACAGTCTTTCAGCTCGATGCGCTGGACTTCGTTCTTTCCCTTCGCATCGAACAGGCACAATTCGATTTTTTCGGCATGTTCGGAAAAAACGGCAAAATTCACCCCTTCGCCATCCCAATGTGCGCCCCGGGGATAGGGACGGCCGGGCCAGACTGCAGTGATCGGTTTAGTCATGTTGAGTTATCCCTTTTGAATAAAGTCGCGTTAAATTCAGCGGCTTTGTACAGTTATGTTGATAAACCCTGCCGAGGAAAGCCGGCAATGCATTCTAGTAATTCCGGCCGCGGCTTTATGTACGCTACCGTACTGACGGCGCTTAAATGTTGAGTTTAAGCTGCACTAAAGAATTAAAAACACAAAAACGATTTTCTGCAAAAGATGTTCGATGATATTGCCGTCGTCCGAATCTTTATTCTTATATCCCTGATTGCGGTTAAACGGAGGTCTTATGAAATACATCACGTTGCATTCCAAATTAAGCCTGATAGCTGTATCGTTTATTTTGGTTCTTTCGGGCTGTTCGCAAATCCTGGTTAAGGATGACACTCTTTATCCCCGCGACGGCACCGCCCATTGCTCAGGGTCCGAGTGGACGGATGACTCTAGCTTGGCTGTGGTGCCGATTCCTATCGTCGCGTTTTTTATGCCCCATGCCGATCTTAATGACATCAAGGCCGATGATTACCTGAAGCGGTGCGGAGACAGTTCCAAGTTAGTTAACCGGGAAGTGGACATCGGGCATGGCGCCTGTATACCTGCCTCTCTGTCAATGATATTGACATTGGGGATCTGGCAATGGTGTCCGGCAACTGTTTCCTGGGAAGCTGATGTTCGGCCTTAAGTATCGGGTAAAGGCAGCAGGAGAATAGGCAGGTGATCCATAAAACGGCAGGCTGGCGTTTTGCCTGCCATTCACTTGGCCGCAAGAGCCGGGCAAATGGATTGATATTCCGATATGTCGTTTATTGAAAGCGATTTCTGCCGACCCGCTTTAAAGCTCCAAACAAGCTTTATCTGAAAATCTTGGATATTGTGTGCATACCGGACGTTTCAATAAAGCGAGAGGACAGGGTTTATAAATTAACGGATCAAAATTAACTACCAATATGTACGGGTGGCTGATAAGCCCGAAAGGATAACCGACAGAAAGACGCTAAGGATGATTGTGCATCATCCTTAGCGTCTTTGATGGCGAATGTGTAATGATTCATTGTTAATCAGTCCTGATTTTTGTATTTGTATAGGAATGTGTGGTGTCAATGAAGCAAGCTGGAGGGGCGGAAACAGGCGATCGGATTCGGCTTTAATCACCCGATAGCATTCGCAGGCTCGCTTTTCCAATCCGGGTCGATCCAGCACAGTGATGTGCCCACGGCGGCAATTAATCAATCCCGCTTGCTGCAATTTTCCGGCGGCTTCAGTAATGCCTTCACGGCGGACACCGAGCATATTGGCAATCAATTCCTGAGTCGTGGTCAGTTCGTTCGAATGGAGCCGGTCGAGACTCAGCAACAGCCAGCGACAGAGTTGCTGATCCACGAAGTGATGCCTGTTGCAGGCCGCCGTCTGCGCTATTTGAGTCAGCAGTGTCTGGGTATAACGCAGTAACATATCGTGCAGCGCTCCGTTACGGTATCCCCCAAAGCGGTTGAATTCCTGCATAAGCAGATGCGCCCGTAGCCGATAAGCGTAGCCTGCGCTCCGCACCACGGCTCGGTTAGGCATGGTGCCACCGCCCATGAACAGGGAAACGCCGATCATTCCGTCGTCGCCGACTACGGCGATTTCGGATGGTGCGCCGCTTTCCATTACGTAAACCAGCGATACGATGCACGACGTCGGGAAATAAGCGTAACGCACCTCGTCCCCGGACTCGTACAGAACATTGCCCAGCGGCATTGCCACTAATTCCAGATGGGGAAAAAAACGGTCATATTTGGCGGAAGACAGGGCGTTGAGAAGATAGTTTTGCCAGAGGCTATTTGGGTTAGTCATAGTCATAAGCAATATCATATTTTGGAGTTAAAATTGAAAAGCTCAATTAACCTAAATAATTGGTTGTATTGCATGAGTAACTGGTAGGATAAATAGATCAATCTCTTCAATCAATAAGTGCTATTACCTAAATAAAGCTTTTTTATTCGGGATGACTTTTTGTGATCGAACATGGTTGTGATCGAACGGGGTTGCGGAAAAACCGGGATATGGGCTAAAAATCCTGTAAGACCCAGGTCAGCTATGAATGCGCTGAATAAATCGATTCCGCTTATGGTTCGACAAGCTCGCTACGAACGGAATCAACAACTTACCGTTCGTCCTGAGCCTGCCGAAGGATTTTATCAGCGCTTCCCTATAGACCTAAATCGTTTTGCGACTAATCATTCTTATATATACCAAAGACTTGGCCGTTGTCAGTGGCCTTATGTGCGTTACCGCACCGACGGCGTCCAATGGTTGAGGTTAATCTGTTCTCGTAACAGGAATGATGAGCATATGACTTGCCGAAAAACAGATTCTTTAGCGGGATAACATGGATTCTGTGCATGAGATTGCCTTGCGTAAATTATATGTAGACCTTGGGGCATGATCATGCTGACTCTGCTCAAGTTTAACCGGACTGGGAGCGTTAGCGATTCATTCCGGGTTAAGTCACTTGCTGTAGCGTCAAGGTTGGATCATGACTTCAAGTTTCACTTGCGGCAGTAATGTTCTTGTGCGACTTGTTTATTATCCGGCAAACCTGAGTTCGTACGCGGTCGACAGGCAATTGCAGTTATCAATCTTAATGTGCAGACCTAAAGCCCTGACAGTAAAGTGAACCGAGAGAAAACTATACGATGCGAACAGACATATCTTCATTTACCGGTTTTGATTCCGCCTACGCTGGTTCCTGCTATCTTCCGAACACGCTGGACAGCGCGATTGACCGGGCTAAAGATCAACTTATAGGTCTGCAAAACCAGGAAGGTTATTGGGTATTCGAACTTGAAGCCGATTGTACGATTCCCTCTGAGTACATCCTGATGATGCACTACATGGACGAAATCGATACACCGCTTCAGGTCAAAATTGTTAATTTTCTTCGGTCTCAACAAAACGCGGACGGCAGTTATCCGCTTTATAAAGGCGGTGCGGGCGACATCAGCGGCACGATCAAAGCTTATTACGCGATGAAAATGGCCGGCGACTCTATCCAGGCAGCGCATATGGTCAAGGCTCGCGACTGGATACTGGCACAGGGCGGCGCCGCCAGGGCCAATGTCTTCACTCGCATCATGCTGGCCATGTTCGAGCAGATTCCCTGGCGCGGCGTACCTTTCATGCCTGTTGAAATCATGCTGTTGCCCAAGTGGTTCCCGTTTCATCTGGATAAAGTCTCTTACTGGTCGCGTACCGTCATGGTCCCGTTATTCATCCTCTGCACTTACAGGGTCAAGGCCCGCAATCCCCATAAGATCGATGTCGCAGAGCTGTTTGTTACCCCGCCTGATGAGGAAAAAAATTATTTTGCCCATGTCAAAACCCCGCTGGGTAAAGCCATACTGGCCGTCGAGCGCATGGGCCGCCAGATGGAGCCTCTGATTCCCGGCTTCATACGGCGCAAGGCTACCGCTAAAGCGCAGGACTGGTTCATGGAAAGATTGAATGGTTATGATGGCCTGGGAGCGATTTTCACGGCCATGGTCAATGCCTATGAAGCGATGGATTACCTGGGTATTCCTCCCGATAACGAGCAACGTCGCATTGCCAGAGAAGCCATCAATCGCTTGTTGGTCGTCAATGATGATATGGCTTACTGCCAGCCCTGCGTTTCTCCGGTTTGGGATACCGGCTTGGTCAGCCTGGCCTTGCAGGAAGTCGGCCGCCACCAACATGATCCACACTCCCGGCAAGCGCTTAAATCCGCGTTGCATTGGCTGGCCGGTAAGCAGTTAAGGGATGAACCGGGCGACTGGCGAATCCAGCGGCCTAATTTACCGGGCGGCGGTTGGGCCTTTCAGTTCGGCAACAGCTATTACCCCGACGTTGACGATACTGCGGTAGCGGCTCTGGCCATGGTTCAGGCCGAGGATCAAGAGTTTGCAGAGAATATCGATCGGGCCGGCATCTGGATTGCAGGCATGCAATCCGGCAATGGCGGCTATGGCGCTTTTGATGCCGACAATACCCATTACTACCTGAACCACATTCCATTTGCCGACCACGGCGCCTTGCTGGATCCGCCAACCGCCGATGTCAGCGCTCGCTGCATCATGTTTCTGGGCAAGCTTGTTGATCTCCACCCTGAATATAGAGCGGTCATCGATAACTGCATTGATTACTTGCGTAATGAGCAGGAGTCGGACGGCTGCTGGTTCGGCCGCTGGGGCACTAATTACATTTACGGCACTTGGTCGGTGCTGGTTGGTTTTGAAGTCGCAGGCGTTGCCAAATGTGATCCCAGTATTCTTAAAGCCATCATTTGGCTGAAATCCAGGCAAAGACCCGACGGTGGCTGGGGCGAGGGCAACGTAAGCTATCACGATGCCAATAGGCGCGGCGAATTCGATACCAGTACGGCATTCCAGACCGCGCTCGCACTATTGGCGTTGCTGTCGGCCGGTGAAGTTGGCTGTGCCGAGGTCGAAGCCGGGGTGGATTATTTACTGAAAACCCAACAGGCTGACGGGTTCTGGAATGACGAATGCTTCAATGCTCCCGGATTCCCGAAAGTTTTTTACCTGAAATACCACGGCTACGATAAATTTTTCCCGCTCTGGGCGCTGGGCCGTTACCGCAACGAGCGTCTCGCCGCTTTCGATTATGGCAATTTGCAAAGATCAACGTCCCATATTGTCAACTAAATGAGCCATTAACGCCCATCAGATTTTCTGTATCGGCAGGGTGAAATAAAAAGTAGTGCCGTTTCCAGGTTCGCTAGTGAAATTCAATATACCGTCATGGGCTTCGATAAGCGAGCGGCTAATGGATAGTCCCATACCCATGCCGCCCGCTTTGGTTGTGTAAAAAGGCGTTAATATTTTCTGTTGTTGGGCCGCATCAAGTCCCGGTCCGTTGTCATGAATTTTGACCTGTATTTCATTTTTGGGCGTTAATCGACTTTGGATGGTTACTCGGCGTTGCTGTTTTGTGGGTAAGTGCAGTAAGGCATCAGTGCTGTTTCGGATCAGGTTTATCAGAATCTGTTCAATTTGTATTTGATCGACATGGACCGGCGGCAGGTGGTTTTCCAGTTCATAGGTCAGTTTTATGTTGTTTTGTTTAACTTCTGCAATACATAGGCTGACAGCGTCACGAATCAACGTATTAAGGTCGGTGATGGAGCGGTGCTGTGCATGAGATTTGATAAATCTTCTCATGCCATGAATAATCCGTCCGGCTCTTAGAGCCTGTTGCTGAGTTTTATATAAGATCTCGGAGAGTTTTGCCAGATCAGGGTTTTCAGTGTTAATAAGGTTTAAACTGACTTGGGCATAACTGGAAATCGCAGTCAGGGGTTGGTTGACTTCATGAGCAATACCGGAAGCCATTTCCCCCATCAGCCCAAGGCGAGTGACATGGGCCAGTTCGTCCAGATGTTTCTTGTCTTGTTGTTCCCGCCGTTTGCGCTCGCTGATATCGGTAGAAATGCCGCACAAGCCGTAAATACTGCCGTCTTCGCGACGTAACGGATGATTAACGGTAAAATAGACATGAGTGATAACCTTATCCTTGTTGGTGCAAATATTCTCGGTGGCTATACGCTCGCCCAGCTCAATAACACGGCGATCATCTTCGCGTAATTTTACCGCCATAGACTCATCAAAAAGATCATAGTCTGATTTACCGATGGTTTCTGTTAGCGTTTTGCCAAGCAGTTCCAGTGCTGACTGGTTGGCGTACTGGTATTGATAGTTGCAATCCTTGATATAAATAAAAGCTTCGACATTATCGAGAACGGTCGCGAGTTTATTTTCGGTTTCGAGCAATTTATCTTCTACTGTTTTTCTTTGTTGCATCTCACTTTGCAACTGTGCAACCACTGGGTAACGAGAACGTGCAAGGATAACCCATGACATTAGCACCGCGGTGGTGACCGAAATAAGCGCCGTGAAGGCTTTAAGCGAATCGCCCAGCCAAAAATATAGAGGTACCCAGGTCGTGGTAGCCGACAGTAAATGCGTAGTGCCGCTGGCAATAATAAATCCGGAAAACATGACGGTCGGCCATGGATAAGCAAAATCTTTGTGCTGTCGGATAAAATAAATAAGTATTAGCGGAACAGCGTAATAGGCAAAAGTGATCAGCACATCTGCTGCAAGGTGTAGCCGAAGTAATGCGAGGCTCCACGAGAAGCGATAGTCATGGGGAATGAGGTCTTGAATGTTAAAAAAGTTAAGCAGTGGTTGCATTTGTCAGGCATAGGATAGTATGGGGCAACCTGAACTGGCCTTTTGACCGGTTCAGGTTACTCTCTGACCGGAAATAGACCAATTTCCAGAACATTTGAGCGGATTACTGCTTTATGCGCGAACCCTTTCAGTCGGCATCCTGTATTTACCGATGACGAATATTAAGCGGGAAAAACAAACTGATGCCGGGCGATTGCTGTGGCGGATAATATACGGGTGGCGGAATGTAGACAGGCTGTGCATAAAGATAGGGTTGCCGAAATCCAGGCCGATATCTATAGCCATCGCGCCCGTCATGCCATCCCCGATTGCCGTAACCGCCGTGTTGATGACCCCGCCCAGGGCCGTGGTCACGATCTGCGAGCGCCGACGATATAGAGCAAACGCTGATTGCCGAAGTAAAGATAAGTGCGATCACGACCTTATTGAAGATTGATCTGTGGCACTTAACGTGTTGTATTGAAAATTTCATATTGACTTGCCTTTTTTAGAATGCTTGATGCGACTATGAACCACAGGCTGGAATGCCTGATTCAGGCATAACCGTACTTGTAATTATTTGGCAACGGACTTCTTGGGGCTATGCTTGCGTTCACCATGACGGAACAAAGTATCCGCTTCCTTTTTTTGTGTATCCGACATGCCGGCATAGAGATCGGCAAACAGCGGGGTCAACTTTTTGATTCCGGCTGCGTGGGCATCAGCGATCTCGCCGTAGGATTTGAGATCGTCGACAGCGTTCATGTCCTTGGCGTGATCCACTCTTGCCTGAGTAAGAGCATCCATGGTTTTGGCATCATCGAGCATTGCCTGAGTGACCTTGCCCCATTGCTCTTCCTGTTCCGGCGTGATTTTGAGCTTGGCGTGCATATCTTTGATGCGTAACTCGACGCGATCTTGGTGATGAGCTTCTTTATCGATAGCGAGAGCCACTCCCGGCGCAAAAGCTAAAACGGCGGCTAGAGCCGTTGCGGCAATAAGGCGAGCGCTTGTATAAGTAAATTGATTGCCGCTTAATTTCATATTTATTCTCCGGATGGGTTCAAGTTTTAGCGCACGTATAAATTATTTTTAAGTTGTGTGCCGTTAGAATAATTATATTCACTCATCCGGAGATGCTCCGTTCGCTAGCACACATAAAGATGGCATCGTTTAAAAACTATCCCCAGTTGCTCTAGCGCCGTTCAATTCGACTTCTGTACGCTAGGGCACAGTGAGCGTCTACGAAGAAGACATAATTATCGCTGATGGTTCCCAGAACCGGTTTTAACAGGCTTAAGGTTTTGGTATAAAAAAGTTGAAGAGCACTGCAAGCGCCATATGTATTCATGGCAGCGGCTGTGTTCGACGTTTAGCTCAAAAGATAAAAAATTTTACCAGCTCAGGTTTTTTCGGATGATGTGCGGCGTTGGTGTGACCATCGCTTTGCAGCCGTTATATCCGCTTGTGCAGGTATTCCGGCTCTAGCGGATAAATAACCCTTTCACAGAAAAGCCGTAGTACTGTTCCGCAATAAGACACTGACCGATTCGGTCATTTAAAAGTTAGACATTTTGGGATCAAATGGAGACTTACGTTAACCCGTATTTGTTCGTTACCGCACCGACCAAGCTCATCTTTGAGTGTATGATTTTAAGCGGATAAGAGGAATATATTCAGCGCATTGGCCGCGATACACGGTCATGGCTAAGTTAAATATCTGGAGGTACGCATGCACAAAAATCAAACAAAAGACCGGGCCGAAGCAGCCAAAGGTAAAGTCGGGGAAGTCACCGGAATGATGGTGAGCAATAAAGGGCACGGAGATAGAAGAAGATGTCCAAAAGAACGTCGGCAAGATAGACGGGGATTTGTAATAACTTAAAGGAAGATGAGGACGTCGATAGTGCTGAGTTACGCAGCCGAATTCGGATAGATCGGCTAGCTGCACGGTAGTAACGAAATGTTCTGAATCATCTTTTTCCACAGGAGACGAACATCGAACTTGCCGGTTTATGGACAGATATCGCGTTGACCTTCGGCCGTTTCACATGTTTGTCTTTAGTTTATATCGCCGTTAATTGACGGCCTCTTACGGAGAAGCACACATGCTTGAAACTTTAGCGATTCTTTTAATTATTCTCTGGATAATGGGTTTGGTGTCCTCATACACAATGGGCGGGCTCATCCACATTCTCCTGGTTGTTGCAGTTATTATAATTTTGCTGCGGGTCATTCAAGGCCGACGTATTGTTTAGCGCACTGGAACAGGCTTGTATATAACGAAGTATGGATTGATAAATGCCGTTTTGATAAGGGGGATAAGATGAGCGCAGTCAAGGTTATAGCGATTGTACTGATCATGGCAGGCCTATGGGGCTTGATAGACGGCAGTTTCAGCTATAGCCGGGAAACGCAGAAAACCCAGCAAACCAAGTCAGGCGCGTTGGCACTGTCTGTTAAAGACACACAGACGGTGTATGTCCCGGTCTGGGTAGGTATCGGGGCGATAATAGCCGGCGGCTTGCTTTTGATTTTGGACAATAAGAAGGACTAGCGGCTGAGTCAATTAACGTCGATGATGGAAAAGGAAAGTCGTCTATGTTCGTTGCCGCACTGACTGAGTCTGGTTTTGAGTATATTGTTTAGCTAAGTGTTGGGAAATACTTTCCACGCTTTATCCATAATTTAACTAATTATCAGGAGACGCTCATGAACAAAGATCAAGTAAAAGGCCGAGTTGAAGAAGCCAAAGGCAAAGTCAAGGAAGTCACCGGAAAGATGATCAATGACGAGGAAATGGAAGTAAAAGGCAAAGTCCAAAAAAACGTCGGCAAAGGCCAGGCAGGCTATGGTGACGCTAAGGAAAAGGTTAAGGATGAGATTAAAAAAGGACATTAAGCTCGGATATTGTTGTGCTATGCAGACCGGCCGGAACAGGCCGGTCTGATGATTGATAGTGTAAGCAGATACGCTCAAATATTTTTTTCACAGGGGACGACTATGAAATTCAACAAAATTAAATTCACAGGATTATGTGCAGGTATCATTTTGGCCTTATGTTCGTTGGGTGCCTATGCCGCCGAAGAACACATAGAGCAAGCGCTTAAACATGCGAAAGAGGCCGCCAAAGCCGACGATGCGAAGACTATTGTCGAACATGCGGAAAAAGCCCAATCCCATGCGAAAACCGCGGATGAGCATCTGGATGCAGGCATCACAAGCCTGGATAACGCTATCGCTCAGGGCAAGCAAGGAAAGGCCGATATGGCGAAGAAAGCCGCCGAAGAGGCTGTAACACATCTGAAAGCTGCGGAATAAACGCCCGTCAGCTTAGGTAGCTGTAAAGAACGGCGGGCGAATAGCCCGCCTTTTTTATGTGCGTTGCAAAATCACAGCGGCGATGATCGTTAACCCGGAAAAGTAAAAATACCAAAATATTTGCCGCACGTGGCGGATTGAAATCCAGCCGCCCACAAAATTTATAAATACCGCCATGAATAAAGATCATTTAACAGCCTTGACTCGACGGAGTAATGTTTTCAATGAATCTTTTTCCATTGGAGCTATTTATGAATATCCTCGTTAAAGTCGCCGCCCTTTTATTGCTGTTCGCATTTGAAGCGGCGGCAAAACCCGATTCAAACTTCGACATCATGGCCAATCTCGATAACGGTCCGGGGAATGTAACCGTTACCGATAACGGCCGCATCATCATGAGCATGCATCAGTTTTATCAGCCTAAATACACGGTGGTTGAATATAAAAATAATGCACTGCTGCCGTTTCCCAACAAAGAACTGGCGGATTCCGATTCAATATCGAGTCTGAAACTGGATTCCGTGCTGGGCATCCGCTCGGATGCCAACGGCATCGTGTGGATGCTGGATAACGGCATGCGCAGCGGCATCACGCCTAAGCTGGTGGGCTGGGACACCCGCAGCAATAAACTGCATCAGGTCATCCATTTGCCGACACCGATAGCGCCCAAGGATGCTTTTGTTAACGATTTTGCGGTCGATACCCGGCACAATCATATTTTTATCAGCGATCCGGCCGGTGGCGCAAATGCGGCGCTGATTGTCGTCAACCTGGGCACTGGAACGGCAAGACGCGTACTGGAAGGACATCACAGCGTTATTCCTGAAGAGGTCGATTTGATTATTGATAATGTGCCGGTTCAAGTTAAAGATAAAGCCGGGAAACTGGTTCGGCCTCATATCGGCGTCAACCCGATCACCGAAGACCTGAGCAACGAATGGGTTTATTTCGGCCCGATGCATGGATTCAGCCTTTATCGGATAAAGGCGGATGATCTGGTCGATGAAAGTTTGGATACCGGGATGTTAGCAAGCCGCGTTCAACGCTACAGCGATAAGCCGATTTCGGACGGCATCACAATCGACAAGGATAACAACATCTATCTGGGCGAGTTGGCGGCCAATGCGATCGGCGTTATTTCGGCCGATAAAAAATACCAACGATTAGCCCAGTGCCCGCGCCTTTCGTGGGTGGATTCGTTCAGCTTCGGTCCTGATGGGCAACTGTTTGCGGTAGTCAATCGACTGCATCAGTCAAGTACACTTAATGGCGGCGTGTCGGCATCAAAACCTCCGTATTACCTGTTACAGATAAAAACCCTGGCTGCCGGATTGCCCGGACGGTAAGCAGCTTATCTATTTAAATCTTTTATTCACCACGAAGACACGAAGAACACGAAGAAATAAAACTTCGTGTTCTTCGTGTCTTCGTGGTGAATTGTTTTAAGCTAATAAGCCGTTAATGTTCCGCCCTATCGCTGTTATTTTGTCCCGCAGCCAAAGATGGGCCGGATCTTTGTCATGCAATGGATGCCAAATCATGACTAACTGGTAATAAGGAAGCTCGATAGGCACCGGAAAAATTTCCAGCGGCGCAAATTTTTTAAACTGCTCGGCAATTCGATAAGGCAGCGACAATATCATATCGGTTTCGGCAACGATCAGCGGTGCGGAGAGAAAGTGCGGCACGATCAGCTTGATGCGCCGCTCCAATCCCTGTTCCGTCAATTTTTGATCGATTAAGCCGACGTTGCTGCCGGTTCGGGAAATCAACATATGGGGAGCAGCCAGATACTCTTCCAACGAAGGCGGTTTTGTTATCAGCGGATGATCCTGCCTGACCACGCACGCCATCTGGTCGCTAAATAAATGTTCGCAGTGTAAATGTGGAGGCGGATTGAGTACCGATTCGAAACCGAGCACGACATCGAGGCTGCCGTTTTCCAATTGTGCGGCCGGGAATGACGATTCGGTGCGCTTAATATGAATATCAATACCGGGGGCGATTTGGCCGATCAATCCCAATAGCTCAGGTATTAACAGCAATTCCATATAATCCGTGGCCGCAAGCACAAATCGCCGTTGACTCGTTCCGGCTTCAAATTCCAACGGCGGCTGAATCAGTTGCTCCATCTCATTCAGTAAGCTTCTGACCGGTTCAATCAAGGTTAGCGCTCTTTCCGTGGGCTTCATTCCGGTCGGCGTTTTAACCAGCAGAGGATCATCCAGCTGTTGCCGTAGTCTTTGCAAAATATGGCTCATCGCCGATTGCGTGATAAACATCTGTTCCGCAGCACGGGTAACGTTCAACTCTCGCATCAGTACATCGAAGGCCACCAATAAGTTCAAGTCAAAGGTTCTTAAATTAGACATAGGAGTACTTTTCAATGTTGGTTCGGGTCAGGATAACAAAAACACAGCATGCCTCGACCATGAATTGTGTCAATGACGGGATGAAATATAAACATTTAACAAAGCCGTTCTTTCAACCTACTGTATCACTCAAGCGTGTTGTTTAGCTTGCGTCGGCTCAGTTCCCCCCTCAATGAGCTGCCGATAAAACTTACGACACGCTGACTCTTTTGGATAAGCGAATCAGCCTTATCTATCGCTATTTGGTAGGAGAAGCAATTATGTCAGTAAATATTTCAAACCGGTCATTTCGACCTTACACAGGAGAAAAAGCGCGGATTACCCGCGCTTACGATTACCTGATCCTGGTATTGGCTCTTTTTCTGTTTATCGGTTCGTTCCATCTTCATTTTGCGCTGACTGTCGGCGACTGGGATTTCTGGGTGGACTGGAAAGACAGGCAATGGTGGCCGCTGGTGACGCCGCTGATGGGTATTACTTTTCCTGCGGCGGTGCAGTCGGTCATGTGGACGAAGTTTCGCCTGCCTCTGGGCGCTACCTTGTGCGTGGCTGCGTTATTGATAGGCACCTGGATCACCCGCATATTCGCCTATCACTATTGGAATTATTTCCCCATTAACATGGTCTTGCCCGCCACCATGTTACCCGGTGCGCTGGTGCTGGACGCGATCCTGATGTTGAGCAACAGCTTGACCGTCACTGCGGTTTTAGGCGGAGCGTCTTTTGCGTTGCTGTTCTACCCCAGTAACTGGCCCCTGTTCGGCATGTTTCATGTGCCTGTCGAATACGGCAACGGCCAATTGACGGTCGCTGACTTGTTCGGCTTCGAATACATACGCACCGGCATGCCGGAATATTTACGCATCATCGAACGGGGTACCTTACGCACTTACGGTCAATACGCAGCGCCGTTAGCGGCATTTTGTTCGGCGCTGTTATGCATCCTGATGTACACCTTATGGTGGTTTATCGGAAAGTGGTTCGCAACCGTTCGTTACCTTAACAAAATCTAACAGGAGGGCGGTTTATGAAACAGCTATTAATCAAGTGCATGGTGTCTCTCGGGTTTATTCTTTCGCTGTACACGTTGAATATCGCAACTGTGATGGCGCACGGGGAAAAGGCTTTGGAGCCGTTTATCAGAATGCGCACGATACAGTGGTACGACGTGCAATGGGACAAACAAAAATTTAATGTCAACGAAGAAGTCAGCGTTAGCGGCAAATTCCATGTCGCCGAGGATTGGCCGGTCAGCGTACCCAAGCCTGAAGCGGCGTTTTTGAATATATCCACGCCCGGCCCGGTGCTGATCAGGACCGAACGCTATCTGAACGGTAAACCTTTCATGAATTCGGTGGCCTTGCAGCCCGGAGGCGATTACAACTTCAAGATTGTACTCAAAGGGCGGTTGCCGGGCCGTTACCACATCCATCCGTTTTTTAACCTGAAAGATGCCGGGCAGGTGATGGGGCCCGGCGTATGGCTGGAAGTTACCGGAAATGCGTCGGATTTTTCCAACGAGGTCAAAACCATCAACGGCGAGGTGATCGATATGGAAAGCTATGGCCTGGGCAACGGTATATTCTGGCATCTGTTCTGGGGCTTATTGGCAGCGGCCTGGCTGCTCTGGTGGCTGCGACGGCCGTTGTTTATTTCACGCTACAGAATGCTGCAAGCCGGTGGTTTGGAAGATGAACTGATCACGCCGAACGACCGTTTAATTGCAAAAGCGATGCTGGTCGGGGTGCCCTTGTTGGTGTTGGCCATCAATGCAATGACGATAAGCGAATATCCGAAGGCGATACCGTTGCAGGCTTCGCTGGACCAGATTTTGCCGCTATCCGCCCAGGTCAATGCCGGCGTGGTCGATGTAGAGACTTTAAAAGCCGAATACCGGATACCGGAACGTTCAATGGAGTTCACTGTAAAGGTCAATAATCGCAGCGAAAATCCTGTTCAAATCGGCGAGTTTTCTACCGCTAATGTGCATTTTTTGAACCAGGATCTGCAAGCGGCGTATCAAGGCGATTCAACAACTATGACAGCGATTGAAGGCTTGAGCCTGGAGAATGCCGCACCGATACAACCCGGCGAACAGCGCACGATGACGATAACCGCCAGGGATGGATTCTGGGAATCCGAAAAACTGAACGGGCTGATTCGGGATGCCGACAGCCGGATCGGCGGCCTGCTGTTTTTGTACGATTCGGAAACGGCCGCGCGTTATATCTCCAGCATCACCGCCGCAGTGATTCCGAAATTCAATTAAACCGTTAAGAGGCTTACATCATGGCTACAACATCCGAACAATTACCTTTAATGGTAGAAAATAAAAACGCAGCACCCTGGTATATCAAGGATTTACCGATGTACCTGAAAGGCTTTGCCATGCTAACGGTTATCTATATCGGGCTACGCTCATATCAAGGCGCTTTTGCCGTAGCGTCTGGGCTGGACTCGTCCGAACCGGCGTTCGAGCAGTACTGGATGCAGCTATTTTACGTTGAATTAGGCATTCTTGCCGTGTTCGTGACCGGTGTCTGGGGCTATTTATGGCTTTCCCGCGATCGTAACCTGGACAAGCTGGAACCGAAGGAGGAAATCAGCCGTTATTTCACCCTGACCATGTGGATCAGTATTTACACCTTTGCGGTGTATTGGGCCGGTAGTTACTTTGCCGAACAGGATAATTCCTGGCATCAGGTCGCAATCCGCGACACGCCTTTTACGGCCAATCATATTATCGAGTTTTATTTTAACTTTCCTCTGTATGTGATTCTAGGCGGCTGCGCCTGGCTATACGCCAGAACCCGGTTGCCGCTTTATGCCAAAGGCATTTCGTTGCCGTTGACATTGGCTGTATTCGGGCCGTTTATGATCCTGGTTAGCGTCGGTTTCAATGAGTGGGGGCATACCTTCTGGTTCAGGGAGGAGTTTTTCGCCGCGCCCATTCATTGGGGTTTTGTGATCGGCGTCTGGTTTGCGCTGGGCGTAGGCGGCATATTGCTTCAGGGCGTAACCCGTTTGATTGAGTTACTTGATGAGTTGGAAGACGCGCCATGATTTATGGATAACGGAGTGGTCAAAGCGACACAGAATCGTCTCTCCCTCCGAGCCTAGATGTTACCACCCTTGTTCCACGCGTTGCGTCACTGCCATTAAGTTAAGCACATTGACACTCCGTAGGAGCGGGCCGTGCCCGCGACATTTGGACAGCGATTGAAGGCTTTAGCTCATTCATCGCGGGCACGGCCCGCTCCTACAATGCTTAACTTAATGGCAGTGACGCGTTGCGTGGGAACGAGATAATTATTTTAACCATTTCGAATATGTCGCTAATCATGACAACCATTAAACGCACCGGCATTCATTATGCCTGGGTCGTACTCGCTGTTACCTTTACCTGTTTGTTTGTTGCATCTACGCTTCGATCTGTTCCGGGCATCATTATGCTGTCGCTGGAGCATGAATTTCATTGGAGTCGGGAAACAATCAGCGGCGCCGTTTCGGTCAATCTACTTTTATTCGGGCTTGCCGGTCCTTTTTTAGGCAGATTGATGGATTTATACGGTACTAAAGCCATCACCCTGATCATGCTGACTCTGGTCACTTCAGGGGCGGGCGGCAGCATCTTCATGCAGGAACCCTGGCAACTGTATTTGTTTTGGGGCGTGATCATTGGCGCAGGTTCGGGAGGAACCTCCATAGTGATGGGATCGACCGTTGTCAATCGCTGGTTTCGGCAACGGCGCGGTCTGGCTTTGGGGATTTTGGGCGCCGCCTTTTCGTCGGGCCAGTTAATTTTCACCCCTATTATCATGAACCTGAACATTCAGTTCGGCTGGCGGGCGGTAACGCTGTTTATCACGTTGATGCTGGGCCTGGTCGTATTGCCACTGGTTATGATATTTATGGCTAATAATCCCGGCATAAAGGGATTGCAGCCTTATGGCGACAATGGGGACGCTGCACCTGAGGTTCGTCCTGACCCGAACCCGATGCGTTCGGCAATGGCCAACCCTCAGTTCTGGTTGCTGGCTTTCAGTTTCGGTATCTGCGGTTTTACCACCTCAGGCCTGTTTCAGACGCACTTGATTAGTCACGGCATCGAACACGGTTTTCCGGAAATGACAATGGCGGTGTCATTAGGCGTAATGGGCGCGACCGATATTGCCGGTACTGTTTTTTCCGGTTGGCTATGCGACCGTTTTGGTAAGTGCTGGCCGCTGGCGATTTATTACGCGCTACGGGGCGTTTCATTAATGTTACTGCCTTATGTTGAATCGACCGGGCAACTGATGGCCTTTTCCGTTGTCTATGGGCTTAATTGGCTATCGACGGTTCCTGCGACTTCAGCGCTCACGGCGGATCTGTTCGGCAAACAAAATGTCGGGGTCGTATTCGGATGGATTTGTTTTGCCCACCAAGTTGGTGCAGCGTTAGCCAGTTACGGTGCCGGTTATTTGCATGGTTTGTTCGGGAATTACACCTTGGCTTTTATGACGTCAGGCCTTTTTGCGTTAGTCGCTACCGGGCTTGTCGTTAATATACGGGAATATCAATTTATTGCCGGTTCGAGTCGTATTTCACGCAGTTAAACTGCTTCAATAATAAAACCAGGAGATATAAAAATGCCGTTAGTTCGCATCTCGTTAATGAAAGGCAAGCCGAATGGCTTTGGAAAAAAGGTGGGTGCGATCATCTATCAAGCGATGGTCGAGACAATCCATGTTCCAGTTAAAGACAATTTCCAAATTATCACCGAACACGATAGCAATACGCTGATCTATGATCCGACTTATCTCGACATTCGACGAAGCGATGAAATTATCGTAATACAAATAACGCTGAATGAAGGACGAGCGCCCGACTTAAAGAAAGCGCTCTTCAATACGATCGCCGATCGGCTCCATCGGGAGCTCGGCGTCCGAATGGAAGACGTTATGATCAATCTGGTCGAAGTAAAAAAGGAAAATTGGTCTTTCGGGAATGGAATAGCGCAGTATGGGCAATAAAGCATCATAAATATCTGTTGACCGTGATGCGCTATGCTAGTGGTTTTCGACGAGTATATCGCCGGCGGTTCTGTTTTGCTTCAGAACTCGGCACAGGGTGGGGTTTTCGTTTAGCCGCTTCAGCCGACGTGTCTTGCCGTTGATAGCGGGACTTCATCAGCCATACCAGAGGCAAGGCCGTATATAAAGTTTGAGCCGAAGTTATCAAATTCATGGCAACTTTCAAAGGGCTGGTTTCGGTACTGATTGTCTTATCGGTCTTTTCTGTCTTATCGACAGTGCTACGAACTTTGGCAGGTCGGCGTTTAGTGATCTCGCTGACAATAAAACCGATCCCGGCCGCCAGCAGCAAAGAGCCGGGGTCGGTCAGCTGTTGGTATATTTTTCGGACCAATAGATTGGTCCGAAAATCGATCAGTTGTTGACGGTTCAACACCTGCCACTCGGCGGCTTTGATTTCATCCGTCAGCAGCTTGGATTGATCCTGATTGGCACGATTGCGCATCTTCAAAACTCCTCTTTGTTATTGCGCTGTGGAGAGGGCATTGACTGAAGGCTGTGGACGGTTGCCGGAAATTGCAGATAACGGCTCTTGCGGTGTATGGCCACCACAAGAATCAATGTGAGCAGCAGATTGAAAACCACGGCAAGCAGTATGGCACTGCTTGCTATGATGCCATGTTCAATCATCCACATGACGGCGGCAGCGAGAAGTCCCACCCATGCGCCGATCAGCAAGACTGCAACCATCACTCCGGCGATGATCATGAATACCAGGTTCTGTCCGGCCCGCCGCGCTTCCAGCGCTACCAGATGGAAGTAATCGTGGCCGAAGCCATATATCTCCAGCCATAACGCTTGGGCATTTTCCAGCAAACCGGAAGTTTTTACCGGATCGCCATCTGTTGCAGATTGCCCAAGCGTTTCGTTATTTACCGCGTTTCTATCCATGACGCCCGCCTTAACGATTGACCAGAAAACGGCTAAGAATAAATCCTGCCGTTACTGCGATACCCATCGACATGATCGGATTGTCATGAATATAATTACGGAAATCATTGATCATTTGCTGTTCGGCATCGTCCAGTTGCTCTCCATCGCTGCCAAATACTTTTTTTGCTGCATCGGCTATCTTGTCGATAGTCCCATGTGCAAGATCAGATGCTATATCGATGGTTTCCATAAGTTTTCCTCACTTATTTAAGCCGCATGTCATTTTTGACTGATTTAACACCTTTGACGCCACGTGCAAGTTCTATCGCTTTATTCATATCGGCGCGCGAATTAACAAAGCCGCTTAACTGAACCACGCCTTTGAAAGTTTCAACATTGACTTCGGCGGCGCTTACATTAGGATCGTTTACCAGCGCGGCCTTAACTTTGGTGGTGACAACGCTGTCGTCAACATATTCCCCGGTTCCTTCAGTTTTGGGCGTTGATGCACAACCGGCGGCAGTCAATAAGGTCAGTGTCAAAAAAAATGCGGAAAAAATTCGAATAAGATATTTCATGGTTAAATCTCCTTTTAAATGCCTAATGAAGTAAACCGAAGAAACCCTTTGAAGCCTTCATGGCTTTAAAGTGAACGGTCTACCGAGAAAAATTTTAAATACAAAGCGACTAAGACTGAGTTAATGGTCAGGTGCTGTTCCTAAGCCTGACAGGTTGTGACGGATGAGCCAAAAACCTTAACAACACTTTAATTGCAAGACTAAGATCAGTCTGTACGGTAGAACACATACAGCAGAGTTTGTGTACTGTGGGTGCCTTAATTTCTTTGGATGCCGGAGTGCAACCTCACCGCCATTTAACATTATTGTAGGCGCGAATTTACTTGTGCCCTATTGGGTATTCGCGTCCACTTTATTATCAAAAGTGTCGCTACCGCGACGGTTATTTGAATCGGGTTCTCGCACCCGAAAGCGAGTTACTTTCTTTTGCTTCGCCTCGGCAACTGCTCCATGCGTTGCTCTACCTCCTGCATCCGTGCAGTCGAAAAGAAAGTAACCAAAGAAAAGGCGACCCGGTTGCCGCTTGCTTCCTGCGCTCCTCGCTTTTATCGAGGGTCAGCAGAAGGGGCTCCTGCCCCCTCGATAAAAGCTCCGGTGCTCGGCGTGGCAAACGGGAGGAATACGGTCCGTACGTAACATCAGTTCTTAAAACTTTAACAACCTAAAAAATCGAAAATAAAATCGCTGCAAATATATAAACAGCGGCATACTCACGACTGTTCCATCGCAGCATTGTATTCGCCGCGGCGCGCAGCTTTATTGCATTTTGCACGATGATACAAAGCCTGCTGCGCCGCCAGTACATTAGCTTCATCGCCTTGCCATATGTCTAATGCCGGTTGCTGGATCGCGCGGGCGAACGAAAATGACAAGGCCCAAGGCAACCGCGACTTAAGGCTGCCGTTCATCGCATTCAGGCGGGCCGAGGCCAGCTCGGAAGATTGGCCGCCCGATAAAAATGTAATTCCCGGAACGGCAGCGGGGACGGCCCGCAAAAGACAAATTACTGTAGCGTCGGCCACCTCATCCACCGTTTCCTGTTTGGGGCAGGACAATCCCGGAAGCACCATGTTTGGCTTCAGCAACACGCCTTCCAGCATAACCCGTTGCCGGTAAAGCTGGTCGAAAACCGTATGCAGGACTTCTTCAGTGACCTGGAAACATCGTTCCAGCGTATGACCTCCGTCCATCAATACTTCCGGTTCGACCACGGGGACCAGTCCGGCTTCCTGGCAGAGCCCAGCGTAGCGGGCCAGCGCTTGCGCGTTGGCCTCAATGCAACCCCGGCTCGGGATGCTGTCGCCTATGACAATCACTGCGCGCCATTTGGCAAAGCGCGCGCCTAATTGAACATATTCAAGCAAGCGTTCGCGCAATCCGTCCAGGCCTTCGGTTATCTTCTCTTCGGGATGGCCGGCCATGTCTTTTGCCCCGGCGTCGACCTTGATGCCGGGCATGATGCCGCTAGCGGCGATGACCTCAACAAAAGGCGTGCCGTCTTTTTTTTGCTGGTGGATCGTTTCGTCGGACAGAATCGCACCGCTGATGCTTTCATTCAATCCGGGCGTGGTGATGATCAGCTCCCGGTAAGTGCGCCGCATTTCTTCGGTTTGGGGGATTCCGACCTTGGCAAAGCGTTTGTTGCAGGTTGGGGTGCTTTCGTCCATCGCCAGCAGGCCCTTGTCGCTTGCGACCAGCTTCTTGGCAGTGTCTATCAGTTCTTGTGCATTCATTGGGGAGTGCTCCATTTCCAGTTGCGGATTTCCGGCAGGTCTTGGCCGTGCTTGTTGATGTACTGCTTGTGTTCGATCAACTTATCCTTGAGTTGCTGTTTCAGGTAAACACCTTTATCGCCGGTCTGAGGCAGGCGGTCGATGCTGTCCATGACCAAATGAAAGCGGTCCAGATCGTTCAGCACCGTCATGTCGAAAGGCGTGGTGATGGTGCCTTCCTCCTTGTAACCGCGGACATGGATATTGTCGTGGTTGGTGCGGCGGTAAGTCAGCCGGTGGATCAGCCACGGGTAGGCGTGGAACGCGAAAATAACCGGCTTGTCCTTGGTGAACAGATCGTCGAAATCGGTATCGCTCAAGCCGTGCGGATGCTCGGATTGCGGTTGCAGCTTCATCAGGTTGACGACGTTGACAACCCGGATTTTCAGCTCGGGTAACTGTTCGCGCATGATCGAGACCGCGGCCAGGGTTTCCAGCGTCGGCACGTCGCCGCAGCAGGCCATGACCACGTCCGGCGCAAGGTCATGGTCGTTACTCGCCCATTGCCAGATGCCGATGCCCTTGGTGCAATGCTTGACCGCGGCGTCCATGCTCAGCCATTGCGGGGCAGGGTGCTTGCCTGCAATGACCACGTTGACGTAATGACGGCTGCGCAGGCAGTGGTCCATGACCGACAGCAGGCAGTTGGCGTCCGGCGGCAGGTAAACACGGACGATCTCGGCCTTTTTATTGACGACATGATCAATGAAACCGGGATCCTGGTGGGTAAAGCCATTGTGATCCTGACGCCAGACATGCGAAGCCAGTAGGTAATTCAATGAGGCGATTTTATGCCGCCACGGCAGTCGCGCGGTCACTTTCAGCCATTTGGCATGCTGGTTGAACATCGAATCGACAATATGAATAAACGCTTCATAGCAGTTGAATAGTCCATGCCGCCCGGTCAGCAGGTAGCCTTCGAGCCAGCCTTCGCATTGGTGTTCGCTGAGCATTTCCATTACCCGCCCGCTGGGTGCGAGAAATTCATCGTTCGGCACGGTCGAGACATCCCACTGGCGATTGGTGGTTTCAAACAGGGCTTTGAGACCGTTGGAAATGGTTTCGTCAGGGCCGAAAATACGGAAGTTGCGCTGTTCATCGTTCAGCTTGACCACATCTCGCAGAAAATTTCCCAGAACACGGGTATCGCCGGTACCGGCTACTCCCGGCGACGGCACATCGACTGAATAATCCCGAAAATCCGGCAGCCGCAGGTCGCGCAGTAAAATGCCGCCGTTGGCATGCGGATTTGCGCCCATGCGCCGCTCGCCTTTGGGCGCAAGTTCGGCCAGCTCCGGTTTCAGGCGGCCCTGTTCATCGAATAGCTCCTCCGGCCGGTAGCTTTTCAGCCAGTCTTCCAATTGCTTGAGATGCTCGGGATGTTCGGCGGGGTCGGACAGCGGCACTTGGTGCGAACGGAAAGTGCCTTCAACCTGCAAGCCATCGACTAACTTCGGACCGGTCCAGCCTTTCGGCGAGACCAGCACTATCATCGGCCAGCGTGGACGCTCAGGGTTATTATTGACGCGGGCATCCTGCTGGATAAGCCTGATCTGCTCTATCACGGTGTCGAGCGTTGCAGCCATAGCTTGATGCATCGGTTCGGGTTCGTGGCCCTCAACGAAATAAGGCGTCCAGCCGCAACCGCGCAGCAATTGTTCCAACTCCTCACGCTCGATGCGGGCGAGCAGGCTCGGGTTGGCAATTTTGTAACCGTTCAGGTGCAGGATCGGCAGCACCGCGCCATCGGTGACAGGGTCGAGAAATTTGTTCGAATGCCATGAGGTGGCCAGCGGCCCGGTTTCCGCTTCGCCGTCGCCGACCACGCAGGCGACGACCAGGTCGGGGTTGTCGAACACCGCACCGAATGCATGGCTCAGCGAATAGCCCAGCTCGCCGCCTTCGTGGATCGAGCCCGGACATTCCGGCGATGCGTGACTCGGAATGCCTCCCGGAAACGAGAACTGCAAGAACAGTTTTTGCAATCCGGCTTCATCCTGACTGATGTTCGGATAGATTTCGCTATAGCTGCCTTCAAGATATGTATTGCTGACAACGGTCGCGCCGCCGTGTCCGGGGCCAGAGATGTAAATCATGTCGAGGTCGTACTTAACAATGACCCGGTTCAGGTGTGCGTAAATGAAGTTTTGTCCGGGGATCGTACCCCAGTGTCCCAGCAGCAGGTGTTTCACGTCCTCGATTGCCAACGGCCGCTTCAGTAGCGGATTGTCGTAAAGATAAATCTGGCCGACCGACAGGTAATTGGCGGCGCGCCAGTAAGCATCTATTTTCTTCAGCGACTCAGGGTCGAGGGACTGTGTATTCATGGTTTAGTTCCTTATGATTAAGTCCGCGATAATTCAGGAAAAACAGTGAGATTACGAAAAACACTAACAAATTCACCACGAAGGCACGAAGAACACGAAGAAAAAACTTAAACTTCGTGTCGTCGACAATTGCTCCGTGCATTGCTAAACCAGATGGATGTGGCGAAGGCAGAAAATGCAGGAGCAATTTTCTGCCTATCTCCTGCATCCATGCAGTCGTTCGTGCCTTCGTGGTGAATAAAAATTCTTACTGTGGGTAATGGGAAGTTACGCTTCATGGGATGATTTCTTCTCCATTTTCCAAGCCTAACACGGCCAGTTTCGCGCAAGTGGATCGGTAATCCGTATGCAGGATGCTCCGGATTCCCAAGCTTTCCGCGACCTGAACGAATAATTCGGTGTTTTCGATATAGACTATCCGCTCCACCGGCACTTGGGCGATGTCCAGCGCAAGCCGGAAAATATCCTTGTCGGGTTTACGGAGATGGACGTAACAGGAAGAAATGAAAAAATCGACAAATTCGTCCAGCTTGAATTTCCTAATCCTGTAATCGTTTATCTCCCGCGCTTCGTTGCTGACCACGACGATCTTCAGGCCGTACCGGATCTTGAGTTGTGAAACCAACTCGATCATTTCCGGGTAAGGCTGCGATTGCGCGAACATGAAGTCCCTAAACTGGGTCGGCGTAAACGGCCGTTGCTGATGGAACACGACCCGATCCAGGTATTCATCCAGTGTCAGCTTGTCTTCCTCATAAATATTGAGGTTCAGGTAATGCCGCCCTTCCATTTCGCCCGGATCGAGCTTGAAATCCGTCTCTGCCTGTTTACGGATATTGTGATCCCAGCCGTTGCTGAGCAGGACGCCGCCGATATCCACAAACAGGCAGGTAATTGCAGTCGTTTTGTTCATTTTAAAAACACCTATTGATTCACGAACTTTAATCATTCACTTTAGGGGGACAGCGATATTTAGCACACCACTTCGCGGCTCCATGCAGACAACTTGTTGTATTTTTTCGTGCCTTTTGCGGACAGATTGGTTTATCTACATTCATCGGCTATGCCTGGTTAAGAATCATTGTTGCCATAAAATCCGTGCGTCTTCGAGCGGAATCGCCATGCCCTCGCAGCAAGGAATCAAGCGCACCGTATAATCTGTTGCGGGACGCGCCGCAGATACAGCAATGCAGTAAACATAGCCGCCCGATGAGCCGACCAGTTGACGAAGGAGCGTCATTTCCTCGCGCATGGCAGGATTGTTTATGAGGCCTTCCGCATAAACTTCTACCCGTACTGCGTTGGGATCGAGGTTATGGAAATAAACCTGGACTTCAAATAGATGATATTCACCGCGAGTCTCAATTTTTGTTTTGCCGAAGTGCAGGGCGGGCCATTTCTGGTCCAGGCTATGCTGCCAATCGACGATTTGTTTGCCGAGTGCGCCTTTATTGACGGCACGTAAATGGTAAGCGCTAGCGGCCGGAATATAATGCTGCTCGGTATATTCGCGCACCGTGCGGTTGACCGAAAAGCGCGGCGTCAGTTGCGCCATGCTTTCCCTCATTCGTGCTATCCATGCGCTGGGAATGCCGTTTTCGTCCCGGTTATAAAATTCCGGTATCACTTCGTGTTCGAGCAGGTCATAGAGCGCCTCGGCGTCGAATGCGTCCCCTGAGGAATCGTCGCCATAGCACTGACCGTCGCCCAGCGCCCAGCCCAGCTCGGGCTTATAGGCTTCCGCCCACCAGCCGTCCAAGACCGAGAGATTGAGGCCGCCATTGACCAGTACTTTCATGCCGCTGGTGCCGCAGGCTTCCCAAGGCCTCCGGGGTGTGTTTATCCAGACGTCGACTCCTTGCACCAGGCGCTCGGTCAAATACATGTCGTAGTCGCTGAGGAAAATCACTTGCGCCCTGGCTTCGGTACGCCGGATAAAATTCATCCATTCCCTGATCAGGTCTTTTCCCGCCTGGTCGGCCGGATGGGCTTTACCGGCAATGATAAGCTGCACCGGCCTCTGCTCATTGGTTAATAGACGAATCAGCCGCTCAGGGTCGTGCAGCAGCAGATTCGGCCGCTTGTAGCTTGCAAAACGCCTTGCAAAACCCAATGTCAACGCGTTCGGATCAAGCAGATGTTTCGCGGTTTCAATCGCTTCGAGCGGTTCGCCTAAGACGGCCAGTTGTCTTGATAATCGCTCGCAAGCGTATTCGATAAGCGACTTGCTGGCGGCCGTGCGAAATTGCCAGATTCTGGCGTCCGGGACGCGGCGAATATCCTGATCCAGGTTTTCCATGGTTCCGAGCCAACGATCTTTTCCTGAAACCTCCGTCCATAAATCGTCGGCCGCTGCCGAGTCCCAAGTCGGCATATGGACGCCATTGGTGATATGCCCGACCGGTACTTCGGCCAACGGCCAATGAGGAAAAAGAGGGGAAAAGAGTTGTCGGCTAACTTCTCCATGCAAACGGCTGACGCCATTGACGGCGCCGCTACCGCGGATTGCCAGATAAGCCATGTTAAAGTTTTCCTCCGGATCGTTCGGGTCAAGGCGGCCCAAAGCCAGAAAATCCTGGATTGTTATGCCCAGCCTATGCTCGGCATAGCGGCAGAGATATTGATTAATCAGGCTCGGAGAGAAGCGGTCAAACCCTGCCTCTACTGCGGTATGAGTCGTGAACAGATTTCCCGCACGCGTGGCAGCCAGGGCGGCATCAAAAGGCTGTCCTGTTTTTTCCATGAAATTGCGTGCGCGTTCCAATACCGCAAAGGCCGCATGCCCTTCATTCAGATGGCAGACTTCCGGTTCAATGCCAAGCTTGTTCAGCAAACGCCAGCCGCCGATGCCCAGCAGCATTTCCTGCTTAAGGCGCAGTTCAGGTCCGCCGCCATACAGCTCGCTGGTGATGCCCCGGTCAGCAGGGAAGTTCGCCGGATCATTGCTGTCCAGTAAGTAAAGCTTCAATTTGCCGACCCGAACCTGCCAGATGCGCAGCCAGATCGAATAGCGGGGTAAGGGAATTTCAAGGCGTAACCACTCGCCGTTATCTTGACGCACCGGCGTAATCGGCAATTGTCCGGGGTCGTTATACGGGAACAGGGCTTGTTGGACGCCATCCTTGTCAATGACCTGGCGAAAATAGCCTTGTTGGTAGAGCAGCCCGACAGCGACTACCGGCACGCCCAGATCGCTTGCTGCCTTGAGCTGATCGCCCGCGACATTGCCAAGCCCGCCCGAGTAGATGGGCAAGGCTTCGCTGAGCATGAATTCCATACTGAAATAAGCGACGCAGCTCAGGGGGCTCTGCGGATGGTTCTGCTGGAACCAGGCGGGCGCTTCGGCGACCTGGGATTTGGTCTGCAATAAATCCTCAACGTCTTTGCGAAAAGCGGGATCGGCTAACACATGCTCGATCCGGTCGCGCGAGGCTGTTTGCAAGACAACCCAAGGGTTACGGGTGATTTCCCATAGTTCAGGGTCAAGCCGTCGCCAGATTTCGTCGGTCGCGTGATTCCATGACCAGTGGATATTCAGCGCAAGTTCGGCCAATGCATCGAACCCTTCGATTTGAGCAGGTAGAAGGCTGTAAATAGGACTACAAACGCGTGTTTTTTTGCTCATGGTTGCTCCGTTCGTCACGAAAACACTCTAGCCGCTAGACCTGCCGCAGTCGGTACGGTAGAGCACATACCGCAGAAAGCGGTAACAAAAGAATACTGTCTGTGATTAGGAGAAGTTACATTTCGGCTATCCGTTCAAGCCGGAGAGCAGGCTTTGGTCTGTCGCAAGCAGGGACTTCACTGCCAGCTAAAACAAACTGTCAGTCGAGTAGGGGGCGCCGCGCACACCAAAAGGGATAGGAGGATTTGTCAGGCATCCGAAAAGGCGCGCACGGCAAGCTCTACGACTATAAGAACCTTGTTCAATTTTACCCATATAAAAAGCATTGCTTTTATTGGCTGAAAAGCAGGAGCGGAACGATCCAATAATAAAACTTCGTCCTGAAGTTGTTAATCGAACGCTTACATTTTTTCATCATTAACAGTGCCTACAATGCCGGCTGTTGCGATAAACCTTAGCGCATCTTCTACAGATATATCTATTTCCACTACATTTTCCCGAGACATGATGACCGTGTATCCGCCTAGCTGATAACTGAATGGCATAAATACCGCAATCTGATCTTCGGCAATAAAACTATGCGAAGTCTCTTCATAATCCGAGACAGTAATAAAACCTATCTGCTGGCTATTCCCGGGAGCTGTCTTGACTAAAACGACTTGTTTAAATTGGCCTTTCTTTTCGTTGGAAAACAGAGAACTGAAATCGCGGATTGCTGTGTAGATGCTTTTAACAAAGGGGATCTGGATTACAAGTTCTTCAAAGCGTTGGAACAGCTTGCGAAAAGTTTGAGACTCAAGAAAGCCTCCGAAAAAAAACACCACAACAAGGCCTAATACAAACCCCATGCCTTTTATATACCAACTTTCGGGAAAGAAAAATGTGAATATCTTTCCCAACGCCAATTCTGCTGTACTGGCCAGCCAGAACAGCAAGTAAACGGTGAGGGTAATTGGGATAATAGCGATTAAACCTTTAAAGAAGGTTCTACTGATCGGCCTCATTTTTAATTGCCAATTATTGAAATCTGACATTCCGTACCCCCTACTATAATGAAAATTTATATTTAAAAAATTCTTTGTTGCCGCTGTTCCCTATGGGATACAGGTGGAACGGGGTTTGCAGCCCCGTTCCAAATGTTTTGCGATAGCTGAGCGGTAAATTGGCTTGCATTGGCAGCGGTCGTGCTTTTTTTATTGATGTTGTCTTTCAGGTGTTGACCTTGGCGATCGCCCCGATGGTTAACCCGCTGAGCGTGCGGCGAGCAGTTCCTCTTTACGCTCTGAGAGCATGGCGCCAAGCTTGATCATATCCAGGTCGGTAGACTTCGCTTTTGGGAAAATCTCATTCTGCTCTTCTTTGACATGGTGCTTCACATACTCGCTCATCACTTTGATCGTGGCGTCAAACATCTCGCCATCGGGTTCCGCTCCCTCGACCTGAGCAATCAGTGATTTCAGCGTTGCATGCTCGACTTGGGCTTCAGGAATTAATTCTTTATCTTTCAACGCCTTTTTGACTGCCGGATAAAAAATCTCCTCTTCAATCTGGGCATGCACAGTCAATTCATTGCAGATTTGTGCGACGATCTTCTTTTTTTTGGCGGCCGAATGCGTTTCCTCATATTCGGCAAACAGGTCTCTGACCAGCTTGTGGTCGCTTTTCAATAATACTGTTGCATCCTGAGCTTTGGATGAAGCGGACTTTTTTTTCTGATTCATTGCAGTTGTCATGATGTCTTCTCCATTTCAAGCATGGTGAGGATTGAATACATTTAGTGCCAAAATATCGCGAGCAAAATAATGATGGGAATGGGAACTCCCAGTAGATATAAAAGTATTGAGCGCATTGCTTGTCTCCTGTTGAGTTGTTGTTAGTGTCATTGCATCACGCTAAATCGCGCTGCTGTCCGCCGTAAGTAGCCGCATAGCTGGCTGCGAAGGCGCCGATAAGCAGTGAGATGAAGAACCACAATGAGGCATAGACGGAAGTCTTACGTGCTGTGTCGACCGCTTGTTTGGCTGCGGTTTCCGCTTCACCCAGCTTGGCCTGAACACGGGCATAGGTATCAACCACTCGTTTCTCAGCTTCCTGCTGTGGCAGGCCGGTGTGTTGCGCAACAACCTGGCCGGCATAGCGGATGTCTTCCGGAGGCAATGGTCCGGTGCGCACGGTATTCATGAAGATGCGGGTGATTTCCGATTCGGAGTCAGCCGTGTTTTGCACAGGGTTTTCCTGCATAGCACCGCTTTCGCCGAGAGTCGAACCGGCGGCTGGAACCGCATTGATGTCTCTTCGGAACAAAGAATCCATGAAGTATTTTGTAGCTTCATTGTTGTTGCCGGATTTCGCCATCTCGGCTCCGGCCGCAGCTGCACTGCCCGCGGTGGCCGCAACGGCTGTGCCTCCGGCTTGAATTCCACCGCTTACAATCGACCCGATGATCGAAGAGAGTAGGGCGGCGGTAATAAGCGCCGAGATAGCCCAGGCCAGGAAACCGTGTGCGGTATCGCGGAAGTAAACTTCGTCGGCATTTGCCATAGCCCACTTTGTTCTTAGTCTACCGGCAAGATATCCGCCCAGCCCTGAGGCAATCAGTTGGGTAAAGGTCAGCCACAAGATGGTCGATACTCCGAAAGTTGTTGCAGAGATACCGCTCGAGGCCCACGGCGACACCGAAGACAGGCCCAAGCCCGTTCCCAGCATTGTAAGGATCAGGGCCATTGCAGCCGCTGCGGTGGCTCCGGCCAGGATAGAACCCCACGATACTGCACTGGCTTGGACAGGTAGAGATCCCGGCTGAATACCTGGCGAAGCGCCTCTGCGTCCGAATTCGTCAGAGGCGCGTCTGGGGCCTAGCTCGTCGGTAGCTGAAATATTAGGAACGTTCATAATTTTAAGTCTCCTTAGGGTTTAAGTCAGGAAAATTATGGTACGGAGTACCTTTACGCATCTGTACGATATCGCACATAGAGGCGAATAAATTGTTGAGTTAGCCGTGTTCAGCTTGTAGCCGTTCGCATCACATCTGTATCCGTAGAGTCCGGAGCAAAATAGATGATTAGCAGGCTGCGGAAGTTGCAGCTCGTTTTAAGTGCTTAAGGGGTTAATGATCGCTCAACAGGCTTCAGCATAAAATCGGCTGTTAACGAGATAGCCGGCGCTGCGATAGGATGAGAGTCTGACGAAACCTTTATCACCAAACGCTTTTGCTGCCAGGGCGGTTGAATTGGCGACGGTGCCGGCAGTCAGTCGGGCGTAATCAGATGTTGTCGAATCGTTGGCTCTTTATTTGAACCGCACGTCATTTACGACGTACGGGTTCAAAATAATATCTGACGGTCTAGCGATGGCCCATCAGGCCGCGCAGCACAAAGCCGACCGCTACCGCGATACCCAGGGATTTCATAGGATGTTCGCTGGTATATTTGCAGCACTGTTTCACCAATTTTTGTTCGGCATTTAGCAGTTGCTCTCCTTTTTCGCCAAGCGCTTTCGCGGCTTGATTGGTCGCATCGGCGATCTTGTCTCCGGCTTCATGTGCATAATCGGATGCTTTGTCTATAGTACTCATAATCGTTTCCTCTTGAATTTGAGCCGCATGTGTCATTAACAGCATGCGGGCGGATAATATTTAATGCTCGTTTTGGCAACTACCCATCAGACGGCTCAGTAAAAATCCGGCCGCCACGGCGATGCCTACGGACTTTATAGGGCATTCACGGATATATTCCCGGTAATGTTCTATCATTTCCTGTTCAGCCGTTCTCAGCTGTTCTCCTTTTTCGCCAATCACTTCCGCAGCCTGGTAGCTCATACCGGCAATCTTGTCGACAGCTCCGTGTGCATAACCGGATGCTTTGTCTATGGTCTCCTTAATGTTTTCTTCCACATCTCCGGGTTCGTTAATCTTTTCTTCTGGGTTTGATTTTTCCATAATGATTTCCTCTGGTTAAGCTATATGCCATTTATCGCATTGGTTAGGGTTTATGATGATTGATAGTTGGTCTCGCATTGGCTCGGATTGAGTTTAAATACAAATCCACGCCGGTTAATAATCAGCTGTATTTACAAAGCGCTGAGTACCGTTAAGCGTTGACGCTGCTCTCGCTGGTTGAAGAAATATCTTCCGCTTGAGCCTGCTCAAAAATGTCTTTTGCTTTTGAAAGCTCTTCGGAGCTTTCCGCGTGCACGGAAATTAAAGCACTTCCTCCCCTGATTTTTCCTTCATAGCGCTTGGCCTCATACTCAGGAATACCCAGTCCGACCAAGCCACCGATTAAACTACCGGTAGCGGCGCCCACTGCCGCACCGCTCAAGGCGCCCACGATCGGCCCGGCGGCAATGAATGCCCCGACTCCGGGAATAGCCAAGCTGCCAATACCCGCCAACCATCCCAGTACCGCACCTACGCTGATACCTGTGGTTCCCCCGATAGCAGCGCCTTCGGGCATCTTGGTATGCTTTTCATGGGCGAAGTCCTGGGTACTGGTTTTGTCCGGCAACAGTACGGAAATATCATTATTCGAAAAGCCGGAGTTCCTTAATTCGCTGACAATATGCTCTGTCTGTTCGATACTTTGGGTAATACAAAAAGCAGATTTTTTCATGGCAACTCTCCAGTTTAGGATGACGATTTATTGTTTGCTCCGGTACTCTTGCGTTCAACTATTACTAATAGCTATAGGTTTACTATTTACTGCGGAATTAACGGAAACGGATAACAACGTTGTTTAGCAATCTGAGTATGAGGTTACCGGTAAAATCAAGCTCAGTCGGTACGGTTGCGCACATTGGCCGATAAAAACTCCGGTAGTCAAAATGATGCGGGTCTGTGGTGCTAAGCCGTCCCATTTACTTTGATTCAGGTGCGCAAGGTTTTTTAAAGATGATAAATAAGCATTGATTCGATGCGACTGTGGAAAGCTTGATACTATCGCTTTAGGGGATTGTTCGCCGCAGTCCGGCACGAATGTTACGCGGGGAAAGGGTTTAATCTTAAAAAAAACCTTTTTGTGCCCGGTAATGGGCATTTTTCTGTCCGGTATCGGGCACAAAAAGCGCGACTATTAGGCTTCCTGCCATTTAGCGTCAACTTGTTCACTTGACCACAAGGTAGGGAACACACTACATCTTCATCGTTGCAAATATTCTTACAGGCCAATGCGACAAGCGGGAACGACCAGTCTTGTCGTTATCACTGCTTATTGGACATGCTCCGGATCATTGGTTTTAGTGGGTCTGGGACTGATGGGACTGCCGCTCCATGGGGGTCTGCCGCTCGTTCATGGATTCGATGCTTTGCTGTTCCGTTGGCGGTTGAGTTTCATAGTAAGAACTGATTTGATCCCGCCAAGACTGGTCGGCCATATCGGGCCAATGGTCTTTATCGAATCCCGGCGCATTCTCGAGATGCTCTTTGGCTACGTTGAGCACGAAGCGTTTGTTCTCCGGGTCGAGTTTCAATGCGTCCCAAGGTACCGCAAACAGCCTTTCTCCCATTCCGAGAAAGCCGCCGAAGGACAACACCGCATAAGATACTTGACCGCTAGTCATATCCAACATAATTTCTTTGATGCTACCCAAATCTTCGTTATTTTGATTATAGACATCGTTTCCAAGAAGGGTGTCGGCTCCCATCAGGCGGGGGCCGGGTCCTTCGCCGCCGTCCTGGCCTTTGTAAATACCATAAGTATCACGTTCTTCAAAGTTCATGTTTATCTCCTGTCAAAGATGATTAGGAGGGCTTTTTACGATCATTTTTACGGTCGCCGAAGCCCCGTTACCTGAGCATGAATGAGGGATTTTTCATTCATAAAAAATAATACCCGCTAAACTGAATACAGTCGGTACGGTAAAGCACATAGATTCAGGCAATGTTCTTAAAAAACGCTGAATCCGTGCCGGTGAATGGGCTTGAGTAACAATCGTCGGTCATGTGCAAGTCTTACAAAATATATCGTTGTATTTGAGCGTCTTGCAGCCCATCTTTTGCCGGCGTTTAACTTTGTCGGAATACCCCGACCCCTACGTAAGCGCAGGGGTCGACGCACTCATCATAAGCTAAGGGCTTATGAGCGTTTTTCGCCCTCTTCCTTACCGGTGCCTGGACTCTCCTGAGCTACTGTCTTTTCTTTTACGGCTTTGTCCGGTTTCTCCTGATGCGCTTTTTCCATGTGAAGCCTGACCACCTTTACGGCCTGCTTCCCTGGCTTCTTCTGAAGTAAACTCATGAGCGGTGCCTTTTTCATGAGCAGCCTGACCACCTTTTTGACCGGCTTCTCTGGCTTCTGCCGGAGTAAATTCGTGTGCCGTGCCTTTTTGGTGAGCGGCTTGACCGCCTTTATGGCCTGCTTCCCTGGCTTCTTCCGGAGTAAATTCGTGAGCAGTACCTTTTTCATGAGCGGCACGCCCGCCTTTACTTGCAATTTCTCTTTGTTTGGCTTCGTCCATTGAAGCAAAGCCACGATTTTGGGTGGAACTTTTTTCACTGGTATGGGACTGTTTATGTTGATCCATGATCTTCACCTCAAACATATCACTTAAACTAAATGAGTACCTTCTGTAGTTAGATCAAAAGGCATTTCTTCTTTTATATTTAAAGAAGTGCGTCAAGAATATTCCAAAACAGCATCTTGTTTCTGTACGCAAGCGTACTGAAACAGCATTAAAAATTTTTAAATTCTAAATAATCAGTATTTTATGTGTTGTTCAGGCTCTTTATATATAGCAAATATTTCTAATTTTAGCGGGTGACAGGGGCTGATTATAAAAGCCTGCTAAAGGCGGTTAAGGTTTTTTACGATCAAAACAGCAACTATTTACTTTTCAATCGGGCATACCCTGCTGCTACCGATGAAAGTTCTTCGGTTTGAAAACTGACTTGAAGCCGGCTCGTCTCAGGCTTTATCTATTGCTTTCCATTGTCCGCCGGCTTCATCCTTTTCGTATTTCTTTTTGACGGCACCCCAGGCGACACGGTGCGCCCGCTCTTCGTCGTGGGCGTATTCTTTCCAGGCATTGTTATAGGCGGCCTGGTAAATTTCCTGGGCATGTTTGGGCAAATGGTCCCGCACACTTGAGGGTAAGTCGTTTAAATTTCTATAAGGCATGGTTTACCTCCGGCCGGATGGCTGTCATATGTTGCCTCGGCAGGGCGAGATGCCAAGGTTATTGTTAATAAGCTGATCGATTTTGCTTATTCTGTTCTTCTAATAATTTTGAATTATTACCTTGAAATCACTTTAGGCTAAAAAGCCGCCTTAATCAGTGCGGCTGCACACATATAGACAAGCGGGGATTGTTGAGCGCTTTCTTCGGGATGAAGTGGTTCCGGAAGCGTCTGTCATGGAATATGAAAAACCGCCGTTTCCGTTACCTCGGAAAGTTTCTTTTTAAGTACGTTGTCGCACAGAGAAATTTATTCTAAACCAATATTTTATCAAAAAATCGAGAGCGGTATTTTTGCTGAAACAGCTGTGTCACAGGCGGCCGAACTTGATTCATACTAAATTGCAGCAAGGTTGTACTAAAGCCCTAGCATTTTTATATCAACGAAAACTTCCCGTGAAATAAATTTTCCAAGGAGACGTCATGGCCGATATACAGCACCCTCACCCCCCTTATCCGCCTCAACATCAGGAGCGTCAGCCGGGACTGGAAAAAGACATGAAGCCCCTGCCTCAATCTCATGATCCTCACTATCGGGGAAGCGGAAAGCTTAAAGGTAAAGTGGCCTTAATTACCGGCGGAGATTCCGGTATTGGCCGGGCCATTGCAGTGTCTTTTGCAAAAGAAGGCGCCGATTCGGCTGTTATCTATCTCAATGAGCATGAAGATGCTGAAGAGACTAAGCGCTTAGTCAGCGAGTACGGCCAAAAGTGTCTGCTTATTGCCGGGGATATTGGTCAAGAACGCTTTTGCCGGCAAGCGGTCGAGCAAACCGTCAATGAATTGGGCCGGCTGGATAGCCTGATTAATAATGCGGCCGAACAGCATCCCCAGGAAAGTATTGAAGATATAACCCCGGAGCAGCTTGAAAAGACTTTTCGTACCAATATTTTTTCGATGTTCTATTTAACCAAGGCGGCGCTTAAACACCTTCAGCCCGGAAGTACCATCATCAATACGACCTCGGTGACTACTTATAAAGGCAGTCCCAAGTTGCTCGATTACTCGGCTACCAAGGGCGCTATTGTCGGTTTTACCCGGTCTTTGTCTCTTGCCTTGGCCGAACAAAAAATCAGGGTTAATGGCGTTGCTCCCGGCCCTATTTGGACGCCGCTTATTCCGTCGACATTTCCGTCCGAGCGCGTGGAATCTTTTGGCAAGGACGTGCCGATGGGCCGAGCCGGTCAGCCGGAAGAAGTCGCCAACTGCTTTGTGTTTTTAGCGTCGGACGATGCGTCATATATGTCCGGACAAATCCTTCATCCGAATGGAGGAACGGTAGTGAATGGTTAGTTGATGTGACTGATTATTTAACAGAGTTATAGCGTTATATAAAGGTAAAAACATGAATAAATATCTATCGAAAAGCCCGGAACTTGATGCAGTTGGTTTTCAAGCATCAAGACGCAGTTTTCTGAAGATGACGGCAGGCGGTTCCTTGTTGGCGCTGAGTGGGGCAGCTGTTGCAAATGCGCCAGTCAAAATACCCACTTCGCGTAAAACGCTTGCCTTAGAGCATATCTATACCGGGGATAAGCTAAAGTTAACCTATTTTCAACAGGGCCGTTATATTGAAGATGCGCTGCAAGAAATCAGTTACCTGCTGCGCGATTATCATACCAACGATATTCATCCTATTGATCCGGCTTTGCTGGATCAGTTGCATGACCTGAAACTGATGCTTGGAATCAATCAACCTTTCTATTTTTCTTCAGCTTATCGATCACCACACACCAATACCAGTTTACGTAAGAAGTGCCGATGCGCCGCAAGACACAGTTTGCATATGCAAGGCCGGGCTATCGACTTTCAAGTGGATGGACTGGCGGCGCGCAAGATCAGAAACGCCGCATTGTTTATGAACCGTGGCGGGGTCGGTTATTATAAACGCTCTGATTATATACACCTGGACACAGGCGATTTCAGGTACTGGTAGTCATTAGTTAGGGGCTGAAACCGTAGTCGACGCAGTCACGCGCCAGATGCTGTTGCCTACATCATCGGCAACCAGCAGTCCCGACTTTTTGTCGATGGCGACACCTACAGGCCGCCCTAACGCATTGCCGTCGGGGCTAACAAAGCCGGTCAGCACATCAACCGGATCACCGAAAGGCATGCCTTCTTTGAAAGGAACAAAAATTACCTTGTAGCCGCTGCGCGGATCACGGTTCCAGGAACCATGCTGACCGATGAAAGCGCCGTTATTGAACGGTGCCGGCCAAGCGCTGGTTTTGGAAAAAACCAAACCCAGAGAAGCGGTATGCGAGCCGGTGGCATAATCCGGCACCCTGGCCGTGGCGACCAAGTCGGGCCGCTGAGGCTGCACACGATCGTCCAAATGTTGACCATAGTAACTGTAGGGCCAGCCGAAGAAACTGCCGTCGGGCACCGAGGTCAGGTAATCGGGAACCAGATCACTGCCAAGCTCGTCCCGTTCATTGACGACCGTCCAAAGCGCCCCGCTATCCGGTTCCCAGGCCAGTCCGTTCGGATTTCGAAGGCCACCGGCATAAATGCGGTGATTGCCTGTTTTTATATCCACTTCCCAGATAGCGGCACGACCTTGCTCTTTATCGATGCCGTTCTCGGCTACATTACTGTTTGATCCCACTGTTACATAAAGTCGCGCCCCGTCCGGGCCGGCAAGAATATTCTTGGTCCAATGATGATTGATCGGTCCGGCAGGCAAGTCGACCACTTTAGTCCCAGGCTGAGCGATCCGAATGTCGCCTTCGCTATAAGGAAATTTCATCACAGCATCCGAGTTGGCGACATAGAAATCATTGCCTACCAGGGCCATCCCGAACGGCGAGTGTAGACCTTCTAAGAATACCGAGCGCATTTCCGCTACGCCGTCGTTATTGGTATCACGCAGTAAAGTGATGCGATTAGCGCTGGGTACCCCGGCGCCCGCATCACTCATGATCTGTTTGCGGAACCAGCCTTGAATGCCGTTGCTATCCTCGGGCTTCGGCGGTGCATTAGTTTCGGCGACCAATACGTCGCCGTTAGGCAGCACATAAAGCCACCGGGGATGGTCGAGCCCGGTGGCAAAAGCCGTTACAGTCATCCCTGATGCCGCGGTCGGTTTCCCATGCGCAGGCCAGCCCACTGCGGGGGCAATGTTTACGGTGGGAAATAATGTCTGGTTGGGCGGCGGCAGTTGCGGGTGCGGGCCAATGCCCGCGGCTACCGGCAACTGCGCCACGTCACCACATGCTGTTAAAATTATTGATACCGCCGCGAGCAATAATGAACATCTGGGTTTCATGAGCATCGAATCCATTTTTTTCTATTAGTGTTGAGCACTCGCACTTGCCATTTGCCGGCAACTTTCAGCGCATCTTTCACAGGCTTCGACGCATTCATCCATCCCGCCGATCCTTTTGCAATCTACAGCGCAGGCTTCGCAGACTTCGGCGCAAACTGCGCAAAGACGATTAGAAAATGAAGAGCCGCTGAGCTGGAAATTGGCCGATGTCTGGCATATTTCGGCGCAGCTCATCATCAGCCGGAAATGTTCCGGTTCAACGTGCTTTCCGCCGGTCTGGAGGCAGTGGTTCATAGCGGTTTGCAGACAGACCTGATAGCAATTGGTACAGGCTTCTATGCAACTTTTCATGGAACCCATTGATTGTTCACGATGCTTCGCATGTTCAGGACGCATGGATTGTTCGGAGTGAGTTTGCTGAGTCATATTATTCTCCTGAGCTAAAGGACGAACATGACCAAGGATGAATCAATTATCCCGGCCAAGTACCAAGCTTCGAGCGAGGCATGAACCTCGTCAAAACTATGCTAAGACTTTAGCCGTAAATCAGGCCGCAGTCGGTACGTTATCGCACATACAGGCAGAATGGATATTACGGGCTGCGTAGCCCATGGCACCGGCTTCATGACTGAAATGCATAGCGACGGGCAGCGAATGTGATCGATGAATCGGGCATGCTTTAATACATTATTTTGCACTTGTATGTGGGCTATCGTACAGACGATCTGGGAATGTTGCCGTTAAGCTATATTATGAGATTTTTTTACAACATTCAGGGACCAAAAAAGAATAGCTATCACCATGGATATGTTTAAAACCTACAAATTGCATCAAACAATTGTCTTAAATGAAGCTTTGTAATTGTCTATAAATATCAGTTTCAGTGTTCTCTTTCTATTTTGAATGGATTGACTGAGTAAAAGGTTAAATTTAACTATGTATTTTATAAATTTCTATTTTTATTACAGAGAGGGAAAATATTATGCTGAAGAAAAATTTACTCACTATAGTTTCACTAGCCGGCTTAGGTTTCCTGCCGCTGGCACAGGCCGCCGATCGGTTTCATGATGACCGTCGGGTCGATGATGATCGTTGGTATGTCGCGCCGTTCGGTACATTTGTCAGAACCGGCGGCGATAGGAATGCCAGCGACGGCTGGGGCGGCGGCATGGGCATCGGCAAGATGCTCGATAAGCATTTCAACGTCGAGCTGAAAGGATTTTACGAAGAATTCAGCGGTACTAACGGTCCCTGGAGTTTGGCCGGCGGTACGGCCGATCTACAGTATTATTTTATTCGCGATAAATTCTCGCCTTATGCGGTGATCGGGGCAGGCGCTATGAACAGCTGCGCTTCCGCTAATTGCGGCATAGGCGTTATTGGCGAGGCGGGTGCAGGTTTTACCTACGAGCTGCACGACAACTTCCTGCTCCGCAGCGATGTGCGCTATCGTTACAATAACAATCTTAATGCTAACGTACAGCCCGGTACCGAGCAATTTCACGATATGACAGTGAATGTCGGCTTTGTCATTCCGTTCGGCGACAAGCCGAAACCTGCGCCAAGGCCCGAACCTGTTGTTGCAGCCGCCCCCGAACCGGTTAGAGACTGTTCCACCCAGGATGCGGATGCCGACGGTGTTAACGATTGTCTGGACCGTTGTCCCGGCACCGTTAAAGGTAGTAAGGTCGATAATAGCGGATGTCCGGTCAGGCTTGTGCTCAAAGGCCAACACTTCAAATATGACTCAGCCGAGTTGACACTGAATGCCAAGATCATTCTTGACGACGTTGCGCAAAGCGTTATTTCTAATCCTCAGAAAAATGATATTGAAGTTCAGGGCCACACCAGTAGCGAAGGCTCCAATGCCTATAATATGAGGTTGTCGCAACGGCGTGCGCAGTCAGTGGTTAATTATCTTAAAATGAAAGGCGTTACCAATAGATTGATTGCCAAAGGCTTTGGCGAGACTCAACCGATTGCGGATAACAAGACCGAAGAAGGACGTTCTGAAAACCGTCGCGTCGAATTGATCTGGATTGAATAACGACCCGGTTTTTCTTCAATACTATCAATACTAAAAAACCCGCCTGAAGGCGGGTTTTTTATGTCAGTCAGCCGGGTTTTGAATGTTCTTCACGTAGCTTTTGTGTACGGTACCGAACAGACCGTGCTTGATCTTGTCGCTTAAAGTTTAGCTGAATTTGAAGTTCAATGCGCTTGATCTAATAGAGGTTTATTGCTGACGTTTTTGTCTAACGGGAATACCGCTCTGTCATTTGGCGTCTTTTTAAAAATATTACATATAAAGGAATAACAGATGAAAATAACAAATGAGTACAAGCAAAATATTTTAGCCAATAAAGTTCTTGTGATGATTTGTTTAACCGCTGTTTTCGGACTGGCGGGTTGCCAGAAAGAGGGCTCAGCAGAAAAAGCAGGGAAGCAAATCGACCGAGCGGCTGAAAATGCCGAGCAAAAGATAGAGCAAACAACACAACAAGCTGAGGAAAAAATTGAAGCCGCCAAAGAATCGGTCAGCGATAAGACTCAAGCCGCTGGAGAGTATATTGATGATTCGGCTATTACCGCCAAGGTTAAGGCGACACTTTTAAGCGACCCTTTGCTTAGCGGAGCCAATATTGAAGTGACTACAACTCAAGGCGTAGTGACACTGAACGGCATGGTCAATTCAGAGCCTGCCATCGACAGGGCAATAGAAGTGGCCAAGACCCAGAAGGATGTAAAATCGGTGCAGAGTAAGCTGATTGTGAAAATAGGAAAATAATAATGGCTTGTCTACGCGTTATAGCTGTTCTGGGCGTCCTGCTGCCGGCATCCATAGTTCATGCTACAACTGCGGATGACACTTATATTGCCGGTTACGCCGCAGGCGTGTTAAAGAGTGGTTTAAAGCTTGATATGCGCTCATTAATCGTGCGGGATGGCGTCATTACGTTGCCGGGAGGCAGCCTGACAGCCGATGACCGGAATAAAGCGGTGCAGCTGTTAGCGGAAATCCCCGGCGTTAATGCGGTAAAAATATCGGAAGCCACGAACCAGCAATTGGTCAACGACTCATCAAAGACTGCCAGAGTGCCCGCTAATGAAGCGGTATCGGAAACCGAGTCAATAATTTTACCCACCGGAATTCTACCGACAGGACATTTATTCAAGTCCTTATTGGCGGACCCGCGCTGGGCTCATTTTTCGGCCGCTTACCGCAATTATCAGAACACCAATTATGATGGAAGAGATATAGCCGCGGTCAGTTTCGGTGAAACGATACCGTTTTACCGCGGCACCTTCGGACACTCTACTGTGCAGTGGGAAGCCGGAGTTCAAGCCGGAGTTTTTAGCGACTTCAATCTGGACGGCCCATCGAGCGACCTGATCAATACCGATTTCGTTGTATCAGCCTATTCAAGCCTGCGTGCCGGTCAATTTTCAGCCTTTGGCCGCATTTATCATCAGAGTTCACATCTTGGCGACGAGTTCTTGTTGAGCAAGATAGGGACTAATTTCCAGCGCGTGAACCTTAGCTATGAAGGCGTGGACCTGAAACTTTCTTATGAGTTTCCTTACGGCATACGGTTATATGGCGGCGGGGAAGGTTTATTCGACAGGGATCCTAATGCGCTCAAGATATGGTCGGTGCAATACGGCGCTGAATTCCGAAGCCCTTGGCGCATGCAGCTGGCATCAATGCGGCCTATTGCTGCAGTCGATGTCAAGAATCATGAAGAAAATGACTGGAATTACGATGTGTCGGCTAGGGCAGGCGTTGAATTTGAAAACTTGCAGGTAATAGGCCGCAAGCTTCAGATTCTTGCGGAATACTATAACGGCTATTCGCCAAGCGGACAGTTTTATAGAGAAAAAATCGAATATATCGGCTTGGGCGCGCATTTTTACTTTTAACGAAAAATACATCAGTGTTTCGGCATTGGATCGAATTTTCTAAGTCGGGGACAGGAACAATTAGATGCGGTGTGTAGACAGCGATGTAATGTCAGTCAATCCAGGCAGGATAAGCGGCTCTCTATCGACAGTTCTCTGACCCTTCGGCATTCCGATAGCCAGCCATTGGATCTCATAGTGTCCGATGCTGCAATGTTATTTCCTTTCCAGTACGAAGCCGCAGAATATACGGGTTTGAAGCCTTACCTGTCAGTGATCTTCGTGCAGGACATACCGCTATTGAGCGCCTGGTTGCGGCAATTCTGGCACTTCGGCCAAGTGCTGGAAACTTATCTTCTGCTGGAACGGATTAATAAGGCGATTGCTAACGGATTCACCTATCAACAACGGGAAGAGCCGGGTGTTCAGACGCCTGCGACGACATTAGCCCGACGCGCAGGCTCCTGCCGTGATTTTGCGACTTTGTTCATTGAGGCCTGCCGTTTTTTGGGGCTGGCGGCGCGCTTCGTCAGCGGCTACCTGTATTCGCCGATAGTTTTGTCGGGGCAGGGAGCAACCCATGCCTGGTCGGAAGTTTATTTACCCGGTACCGGTTGGAAAGGGTTTGATTCCACCTCCGGCCAAGTTGTCGGCCATGACCATATCGCCGTGGCTGTGAGTCGCCATTCTGAATGGGTGCCTCCGGTATCCGGTTCGTTTATTGCTGAAAGCCGCCAGTCACCGTTAATGCACGTGGAGGTGAATGTCGCCGAAATTCCGGCTTAGCGCCGTCAAACGAAGTGCGTCACCCTATTGCTCACCATTAAGAGCAAACTGTTAAAGCAAGACAAAGTTATCAATCTTAAATCAACGCACCGGAGTCCTTATGATGTTCAATAAACGCTCAATCCTGCTTGTTCTGCTGACCGGCGCGTTATTCGATTATCCTGTTTTCGCCCAAGAGAAAATGCCCGATCCGCAACAGACGCTGCATGATTTCGGTATCGGCGCAGATAAGGTTGCCGAACTTGAACGCGGCGGAATTATCGATTATGAAGTCAGCGAAACCAGCCAACAAGAGTTGGCTATCGGTGTGGCTATGATACTGCCGGTGGCCTTGCCTAAAATCATCGATTACATCAAGCAGGGCAATCTTACGGGGACCGAAAGCGGCATCATCGCCTCCGCACCGCTTGCGAATAATGCCGATATCAATAGCTTCAAGAAGTTCGCCTTTACCGATAACCAGCTTGATGAAGCCAAAGCCTTTGTTAAAGCCGAGCCGGGCGATAAATTCAACTTGTCGAAACCGGAAATAGACAGCCTGAAAAGTCTCCAAACCAGCCTGAAAGGTGCCGATAACAAAACCTTGTTAAAAGCCGCGAACCAGAAATACCGGGAAATCCTGTTGCAACGCTGGCTGGCTTACCGGAAAAGCGGTTTGTCCGGCATTGCGCCTTATAGCCGCGAGAACGGCACTACCGACCCGGCAACGGAACTGCGAAACGATGCGGTCAACAGCAAAGCCTGGGCACGCTACTTTCCGGATTTACAACAAGCCTGGCTTAATTATCCGGCCGCATTGCCGCCGAATGCGACCGAACAGTTCCTTTGGTTGAATCGCAATGTCGAAGACCGGCCTACCGCCATCCTCCTGCATCGCATTATGGTCACCGGTGAAACGGGGGGCATTATTGTTTCACGACAGTTTTATGTCGGGCACTCTTACAGTTGCAGCAATGCGGTGGCCGGTGGCGTGCCTTATAAAGACGGCACACTGGTGTTTTATTCGATCCGCAGCTCTACCGACCAGGTAGCGGGCATCGGCAGCAGCCTGAAACATTCGATAGGCCGCGAGCAAATGAAAGAAGAAATGATTAAACGCCTGCAACGGCTTAACAAAGACCTGAAGCGCTAGGTAGGAGGATGCTTACGCGTTCCAACCTATTACTTTATTACCGTAAAAAATCTAACATCTGATTCAGCCGATCATTGCCCGAGCAAGCCGGGCAATGATTGATTTGGCATGTGATTAATAAAATTAACGCAGAGGAATTGCACCATGACCAACTTAATTCTGACACTAGCATTTTTGTTCCCGGTATCCGTTCAACCCAATGAAGAAGGCTGTTTGGCCAAGATTATTTTTGCCGAATCCAGAGGCGAATCTATCGAAGGGGCCATTGCTGTGGGGCAAGCTACGGTTAATCGAGCCAAGCGCACCGGCAAGCCGATATGCAAGCTGACCGGCGTGTCCCGATTAACCCCGCCACATAATTTGGCAGCGCATTACACCGCATTAGCCAAGTCGGTTATCGGGGGTAAGGATTCCATAGTACGGAATTCCGACAGCTGGAATACCGGCACGAAGCCCCGGCGCGCCGGGGAAGTCGTCAGGCAGATTGGCGGCCATGTTTTTTATGTGATGTCGGGGCTTTAATTAAGCGCTTCAACGGCTACGTAGTCTGCACCCTGTCAGGAAGCATCCAGTTTGTAGCCGAATCCCCGGACAGTTTTAAGAAGTTTTAGTTCGTAATCATCATCGATTTTCCGCCTCAATTGGCGAATATAGACATCGACCACATTCGTCAACGGATCGGCGCTATAGCCCCAAACTTGTTCCAGAATCCGGGTACGGCTCAACACCTTGCCGGGCATGCGCATAAAGCATTCCAGTAAGGCAAATTCTTTCGGAGTCAGGTCGATGAATATTTCGCCGCGCCTGACTTTATGGGTTTCTCCATCCAATACCAGGTCGGCTACCTGCAATTCTTTGGTTTCGGGTTTGATCTCGCCGTTACGTCGGCGCATCAGTGCCTCGATTCGGGCCAGCAGTTCTTCAAATGCGAAAGGCTTGGTCATATAATCATCGGCGCCCGAGCGTAAGCCGGTTACTTTATCCTGTACCGTGTCCCTGGCCGTCAACATTAGAATCGGAGTGCTGACGCCGGTATTACGCAAGCTCTCGCAAATCTGCCGACCATTGAGATCAGGCAAGCCCAGGTCCAAAATGATGACTTGAAATTTACCCTGAGTACCCATCGCTATCGCCTCCATCCCGCTACGAGCCACCTCTACGACATAGCCTTCGGCTTTCAGCCCGCGCTGGACAAAATCGACAATCCGTTCATCGTCTTCTACTAGCAAAACTCGCATATAACCGTTATCCATTAGATTATTGTATTTAAGTTATGTTTCATTGTTCTGGTTATCATCCTGTTCGGCCGAAATTAACGGCAGCATTACTGTAAACGTCGAGCCCGAATTTTCAATGCTGGTCACAGTGATGCTGCCGCCGTGAGCTTTCAGTATAGACTTAGCCATCGGCAAGCCCAGGCCCTTGCCGTCGTCCCGCGAAGCCAGCGCATTCCGGCTGCGAAAATGGCGGTCGAAAATATGCTCCAGGTCCTGCACGGGTATGCCTATGCCTTGATCGGTCAGGCTGACGCTTGCCCTTTTTCCGTTCACCCGCAAGGCAACCGCTATACTTCCGCCAGCCTTCGAATATCGGCAGGCATTATCGCCAAGAATGAATAGTACTTGTCGAAGCCGCTGTTTGTCACCATGCACCCATAAGGGTTCGGTCGAGGCATTCAGGGAAACCGAAATCGAGTTTTCCTCGGCCATCACTTGAAAATTCTCGACGGCTCCGGCCACCAGTTCGGCCAAGTCTACATTATCCCATTCAAATTGCAGATTGGCGGTTTCCGCACGGGCCAGGAACAATAGATCGTTGACGTATTTCCCCAATTGCATCGACAGTTCGACGATACGGTGCAAAGCATCCTTATATTCTTCGGTGTCGCGGTCCTGTCCCCGTAGCGTGACTTCCGCTTCCCCGCGGATCACGGTAATCGGGGTGCGCAGTTCATGGCTGATGTCCGCTAAAAACTCCCTGCGTTCGTTGTCCATGCGTTTTAATTCTTTATTGAGCTGATGAAGTTCAGAAGTCCGTTCATCCACTCTTTTTTCCAGCACGGCGCGTCCCTCGCGCAGCTTATTTTGCTGGAATTCCAGTTCCTGCGCCATTTGATTGAAATGGCTGGCGAGATAGCCGAATTCATCGCGGGTATTGAGAGCAATACGGTAATCCATATTACCGGAGGCTATTTCATCGGTACCCTTCATCAGCGCTTCGATAGGCTTCCTGACCCCGCGAAGCAGCAATACCCCGGACGTGAGACTAAATATCGCCGCAATCACTGATGCCAGAATCGCGATCCAACGCGATTGAGCGACCCAATCCTCCATTTCTTGCTTGGCTTTTCCTGCTTTTTCGCGTTCAGCACTGATCGCGGCATCGATCAACGGTTGGAACTTTCCGTCGATTTCTTCTTCAGAAAATTTCGATAGCGCTTTCACCGCCAGCTCATTTTTTCCTTGTTGACGCAGCCGCTCGACTTCGTTGAAGCGATATTGGCTGGCATCCAGAAAGGCGGTGAAATGTGCCACTCTTTCCAGCTCGGCGGGTTTATTCTGCGAATCTTCAGTATGATTTTCCGCGACTGCGGTATTTCTAAGTTCCTGCATCGCTTCGTAGAGACGTTGTTTGGATGACTCAACACCGGCTGCTGCCGTCGGACTGGTCGTTATCAGTCTATCCATCCGCTGTTTGAAGTGGCGATAAGCTTCCTGGGACAAGCGCTCATAATGATCGAAAGCCTCATACGCCATCTGGCTGCGTTGAAAATGCCCGGCAACCTGGTTTGAACCCCAATACAGTGCGACTCCTAAAAGCAACACAAAACAGAACGAAACAACGATGACAATAGCCAAACGGAAACGAAACATAAGTTCTAATTTGCGTCGCTGCTTTCGTCCAGGTGTTTTTCCATAGACCTGATGGCTTCCAGTTTTTCCCGCAGTAAGCGGGTTTCATTTTTTTTCGATCCGTTGGTATCTTTCGATTCCAGTACGGATTGAACCGATTTTTGTTTGTGCTCCAGCGTACCGACTTTTTTCGACACATTTTGTAAATGTTTTAAAGCTTCGGTATCGATAGCGACAAGTCTCTGCATTCGTTCATCGGTCAAACCACCGGGTGGGATTGCGCTAATCCCGTCCAGAATCTTGGGGATTTCGCCGCAAGCATCGGAAACTAAACGGCCGACCATCAGGTGCAGGTGTATCCCTGCTCCGGGAGGGTTCTTTTGGCGTTTCAGTAAGGTGCGGCATACTTCGGCGCGGGAGGCCGGCGATATTTTGGCCATGTTGGCACCGAAGGCCAGCAGCTCATCAAAATTCGACTGCGCATACGGATCGTTATTACGGTTTGAAGTCCCGTTCCAATCGGGATTGAGTTCGGTGCATCCGCTTAGCAGTAAAAGGCTGAGCGCTAAGCTTGTATTTCGAACAGAAGGTAATGAGTGCATAAATAGTTTTGTTCCGTATTTTTTAGGCTTTTCCGGTTAGCGGTATTTGAACCCGGATGCGGGCGCCATGTTGATCTTGTCTTGAGTCGATAATATCGACTTTGCCCTGGTGGTTGACGACATAGTCCCTGACAATGGCAAGCCCCAATCCTGGGCCTTCGATATTATCTTCGCAGTAGGCGGCGGCCTTGCCGCGGAAAAAGGGTTCGAAGACATGTGAGCGTTCATCGGGTTCAATTCCCGGTCCTTCATCTTCGACTTCCAATTCCAGTTGCGAACCCGAATCGCGCAGCATGATGCGTATTTCGCCGCCCGTTGGCGAATATTTGACTGCGTTCGATATTAACTGTTCGATAATGCTGCGCAACTGGTCATAGCTTCCGGAAATTTCGACCGGTCTGACCAGTTTTTTCAGGCTGATCGATTTGCTCTGTAGACGGGTTTGAAAGTCGTGGATAACAGACTCGAGCAGGTATTGCATATTAACGGTTTCCTTGCGGTTAGTCTTCGGCTTCGAGTTAATCTGGCTGTAACGAACCAATTCTTCCGACACTGTTTTCAGCTTGTCGACATTGCTGCATAGCAGTCGCGCAATGTCTTGCCGAGCATCGCTCGATTCGTCGCCGGCCTCGTTTGCAAGCAAATCCGCGCCTTCGCGGATACTCGCCAACGGCAGGTCGATCTCGCGGGCTACATTGTGCATGAATTGCTGCTTCGAAATCTCCAGTTCCATCAAATGCGTTCGCAGCCATTCAAGACGATTGCCCAGATAGCGCAGGTCCGAAGGGCCGGTAATGTCAATCGGCTGTTCGAGATCCCCTGAACCCAGGCGGCGAATGCCGGTATTCAACTGCCGCATTGAACGCGAAAGTATAGCCAGCATGATGACCAAGAAGATAAACGAGATGGCTAATAAAACCGCACCCTTGATTAATAGCCCTTGTTCAAGGGATTCCGATTGACTGCGCAGTTCGTTGAATTCATGATCAACGTAGCTTTCGAATTCGCGAGATAGGCTGGAAGAAGATTCACGCAGTCCCTGGAACGCTTCATCGACCGGTAATTTGAACTTATTCTCACTCGCCGAGCTGATGATCTGCTGATAAATCAGGTTTTCCTTTTCCGATAGCTCGTTGACCAAAAGAGCGATTTTGTTATCAAGATGGAGTTTTAGCAATGCGCTCAGGGCTTGTTTGAATGATGCCCGCGTACTTTCATAGGAATGTTGTTCATAAGGCTGACGAACGGCCGGGTCGGACAGCAGGACGAATAATCGGGCTTTTCGTTCGATATCGGCAGTCTTTTGCAGGACCAGGCGTATCGCCTTAGTCTGTTCGAAAACCTCGGAATTGATGGTCCGGCCCAATGCCGAAGTCTCGCGCATGCCGAAAGCCGCGTACATAACGGCCAGAAACAGCGGAATAACCGCGATCACAAAGCCCAGCGCGATAAGGGATTTTAACGATAAGATATTTTTGAATTCTATCTGATCGCAAAACGATAAAAATCGTTCCCTTGGTTTTGACCAAAGCATCGACAAATCCGGTTTTCTGAAAATATTCAGAACAAAGTTGGGAATAAGCTCCTTCATGGATCTCCGTGTTTATATTGTTAAAAAGTAATCCTTTCTACAATAAGTCATCCATGATGCCGCGCTGCAACGGAATATGTTCCGAACGATGGAAAATCCAAATGCACATTCGATACATTTTCTGGCTAGCGTGGCTTAATAGTCGATATTATACACACAAGTGTCGCATCACTTACCACGTTGCGAACTCATCAGCTTGTCCTCATTCAAATTTTCATAAGCCATGAAGCCATTGACTCTATTTCTTTTTACATTACAGACGGCATTGGTTGCGTTGTCCGTTGCCAACGCCGATGTAGTCGCGGGATTGCCGATACAAAGCACAGTCGAGAAGCCTGCATTGTTGCTTGAGCTGGGCAGCGAACCTTCGTCGGTCGGCATTGACGATAAGGCCACGAAAGTGTTGACGGGCGTTGTTGAAGCGCATGAAGGAGACGTATCGATTCAGACGACTAAAGATGAAATCAGCTCTTTGCATCCCGGATTCGGCAGTTGGAAAGTCAGCTTTCGATTCAAGGTCAACCCCGGCTTTCCGGCCAAGGCATATACTTTCTGGGCGCGTTGGCGGCAGGGTGGCGATCCCAATGTCTGCGTGCAATCTTTTGAAGTCTGGGCCGGGCCCGATCCGTCCCGGCTGGAATTGCGGGCGACATTGTCGATGAAGCCCAAGGGTTGGGAATATGCCTGGATAGCCGCCGAGTCGCCGGTCAGTCTTAAAGCTGACGACGCGGTTATCGAAGTGCGAAATAGTGGTGCCGGTCATGACGCTAAAGTTTTCGACGCCTTTCTGCTAGCCTCGCCGTTGTCCTCCCTGCCGACCGGCGGTACGACGGATAAGCCGCTGGTACTGCTGGATTTGGGCAGTGCGCCTGCCTTTTCAACAGCGGAAAAAGATCCAACTCTGCACGTTCAACCCGGCGCAGCCACGGCGGGTCCCGGTGCCGAGTCGGTGTTGACCGAAAAGGACGAAGTTCAGGTTTTTCATCAGGGTTTCGGAAACTGGGGCGCAAATTTTCGTTTTGAACTGAATCCGGAGATTATTCCGGGACAGTACCGTTTTTACGCGCGTTATAAAAGCGGCGGCGAAGTCTCCCAAGTGAGCCAAAGCTTTACGGTCAAGGCCGGGGCAAAACCGGATGAACTGGCGACACGCGGCGATTTTGCGCTGATCAACACCACGCCTTGGGAATATCAGTGGTTGCAAGCGAAAGCGACTGTCACGGTATTGCCGGGCGACCGCTGGCTGGAAATCAACAATATGGGCAAGGCAGACGGCGCCAAAGTTTTCGACGCTTTCCTGCTGAAACTGGAGACGCCGCTCGGCGACTGGATGAATGCCGCTCAGGCCCAAGCCAGGAATCGCTTCCTGGCGCTGACCAAGACTATTTCTGATGCGAACCGGTATCTGACCGTGCTCGACGGCAACGGCGGAAAAGATACTTTCCTGTTTCAAGGCTTGGCTTCCGATGCTGCGCGGCCAAATTATCAAAAACTTTCGGTTTCTTATTTGGTAGGCCCTGAAGCCGAAGCCATGGCCCGCAGCTTGAACCTTCAGTCATTGCCTGCCGTATTGATGACAGACGATCATTACGGCATTCTCGGCGTATTAACTCAGCCCAACAGCGAACAGGAGTCGGCAAGATTTCTTGCCGACCCCGGCAAAATCGGCATGATGCCGACGCCGCCCGTGCTTGCCGGCGAAAGCGCGAAGCCGCTTAAGGGCGGGATACCGGATGCATGGCTGGTGGGCGGTTTGCAGGACGGCTTGGCGGGCGTTTCGGTTTTTGGATTGGATAGCGAAACCGTGTTACGTCCGAATCCCGGCCAATCCTACCTTAGCTTACAAATGATGGGCGGGGAAATGCGGGCTTGGCATGCCGAGACGACGCAAGCCAACGGCGTTACCGACATTGAGGCCAGTACACAACATTCTTACGGCTGGTCGCGCGGCAGCGGCTATGCCCAGCTTTATTTGCATGTCGATCAACCCACACAGGCGCTGCTGCATCTGAAACAATCCGGCATCAAAACCGGCGGCTGGCTGGACGGGCAGCCTTTTAAACTGGCCGATGACCCGAATCCTCCGGCCGGGTTCTCGTCTTCTGCCGGCGAGCAAATAAAAAAATTGCTGCACGGGCTGACCATCGAAGGGCTTGTCGCCACCGCGTTGTCGGTTCGCCCGGAAGCGCCGCAGCTTGCGACGCTGAACCTGTCGCCGGGATGGCATAGCCTGCTGGTCAAGCTGGTGATGCAGCACGACCAGGGGCAGCGGTTTTATTTCGCAGGCTTATTTACCGATCCGGCCGGTAAGCCGCTGGACTCGATCAAAACGCAACCGGTCGATCCCGATGCAGATCTTGGGTTTAACAGTATTGCCGCCAAACTACGTCCTCTGGTCTTCGTGGATGCGTCAGCCAATCTGCCGCATCCGAACGATCCGCTTAAATTGCGGGTGGATATGCGCTGGCATCCAGTTTTGGAAGAAACCGCTTTAGCGTCGCCGTTACCGCGCTTTCCGGCAAAACTACGCCTGCGTTTGGTCGATTACAGCGGCAACGAGGTCGCAACGCAGGAAATAAGCGGCGTCTTTCCCGGCGAAGCCGAAGTGGATTTCGGTAAGATCAGGGAACCCGGCTACTACGCCGTTTACCTGTCGTTGCATACGCCAGACGGTAAGTTGATCATGAATTATCCTGCCGATGGCTTCTCTGTCGTAGGTGGAGCCGTCGAGCAAAAGCATAGGTTGGACAAGAAAAAACTATGGAACAACGACTATTACGCGTTGGCCGACGGCGACAACAGCTTTATGCAGGAAGGCGGCTATTTTTCCTGGCTGGAACGGATGGGGATTTACAAAAGCTATGGCAGCTATCCGGGATTCGATTCTCAGTATCGGGTCAAATGGGAACAAGCTAAACAACGCGGATTGGTCTTGTTCGCCGACTCTTCGGGCGATAGCGCGTGGCTGAATGATAATCCGGCAGACGGCCAAAACTTTATCAATACGGCATCGGCATTTACCCGTTTCTTTAAATCGACCAACGAGATCGACATTCGCAGCGAAGCCGAATGGCAAAAGCTGCGCGAACCCGCGCATTGGGTAGAACGCGCCAAATGGGAATATGAGCAGGCGCACAAGCAGCGTAGCGACGCCCATTACGTCGGCGGCAGTCTGGTGCGGCCGGGTAATAATGAGGGGGCAGGGCAGTGGTTCAAGCAGGTATTGCAGCGAGGCCTGGATAATTATCAGGACGCTTGGGACATCCATGCCTATCCGCAGCAAGCTCCGCGTTTCGGCGGTCCGATCGGCAATGGCGAAAGCGAAGATGAGCGAGGCGTACTGGCGGCTTATGCCAGCTTGGGTAGGAAGAACCGCTTGCCGTTCTGGTTGGGCGAAACCGGCGCCAAAGCGATGCACGGCCTGACCGGACGCCGCTGGCAAGCCGAGCAGGTCGCGAAAATGATCGCCTGGGTCAACAGCCGTAGCGACTATCTTGGCGTGGCGTTTTGTATCGGTCACGAATACGACTTGGCTTACGGCCGGATATGGGACTACTCAATGGGCCACAAGCCCGGCGAGGCGGCGCTCTATACCGCAAGCGCGTTGATTGACGGCTTGCCTTATCAAGCTTTCGATACCAAAGACGCTAATATTCAGGCGGCTTATTTCGGCGACACCTTTATGATTTGGCGGACCGATGAAGCAGTCGGCAATTGGCCGTTGAGGCTTGAACCCGGTAAACCTTGGGTGCGGGTGGACGTGGTCGGACATATACAGCCGTTGCCGGTCGATGCTTTAGGACATGCCGAGGTGCCTATCTCAGCAAGCCCGGTTTATGTGTTGCCGCGCTCAGAATATGAACGGTTGACTGGAGATTGAAAGCTGTTTATTCACTAAAATGCCGGGCAATGAAAGAGGTTGCCCGGTAAGCCTGGGAACCGGCGGCGGATTCAATGTTAAATATTCAGGCGATCCGCCGTTTATTAAAATATCTTATTTTGCTAACGAAACAGACCCAACAAACTCACCATTCCCCAGGCTAAACCTCCCGCTGCCGGAATTGTCAAAACCCAGGCCCAAACAATCCGTTCGATGATGGAAAGCTTGAGGGCGTGAGGATTCTTCGCAAAGCCCACACCCATAATCGCTGTTGAAATACTATGGGTCGTGGAAACCGGCATGCCGAAATGAGCCGCCGTCAGCAGAATGGTCGCCGAGCTGGTTTCCGCTGCAAAACCGTTTATCGGGTGTAATTTCACCATTTTGTGACCGAGCGTTTTGATAATACGCCAGCCGCCCACCGCAGTGCCTGACGCCATGATCAAAGCGCAAGCAAAAATGATCCAGGTATCGATGTCTTTTTCCCCGCCGTCCGGCCGTAAGAACTCGGCCCAGGCCGGTAATTGATCGAGCGTACCGGCGCTGTTAGCGCCAAAAATCGCCAAGGCGATAATGCCCATGGTTTTTTGCGCATCGTTGCTGCCATGAGCGAAGCCCATATAACCGGCTGACAAAAGCTGGGCTTTTCCGAACACAACATTAACCCATTTCGGGCGCGCTATTCGCGCCATCATGCCGCCCATGGAATTCATACCGCTGATGATAGCCATCAGGCCGCCCATTATGACGATACCCAAGGTAAACCCGGCAATCGGCGAACTGATCATCGGAAGCACTACTTTCCAAAGTAAACCTTTATTTTCTGTCCAGACGGCCGCGGTTTTCGACCACATCAAAACATCGGGATTATTGCTACCGGCCGCAAGAGCCGCGCCGCACAGTCCACCGATCAGGGCGTGGCTTGAAGAGGACGGCAACCCTAACGCCCAAGTAATAAGGTTCCAGATAATGGCGCCGGTCAGCGCGCAGATCAAAACTTCGGAGCTGATAGTCACCACGCTGGTATCCACCAGTCCCGACGAAATGGTTTTGGCTACGGCCGTTCCCGAGAACGCACCGACTAAGTTAGTGGCCGCTGCAAGTATGACGGCTTGCGTCGGCGTTAATACTTTGGTGGCAACAACCGTAGCAATCGAGTTCGCGGTGTCGTGGAACCCGTTAATGAACTCGAATACCAGTGCTGCCAAGATGACAAGCAGGAGCAAAGTCAGCATGACAACCCTTTTATGAATTTTTTAAGATGATATGGTAGACGACGTTGCCGGCATCGCGGCAGCGGTCAATCGCTTTTTCGAGGATTTCAAACAAATTCATTTTTATCAGGTAACGGATAGGATCGGTCTCGTTGGCATAGGCATCCCGGTACAATTCAAGGATTTGACTATCCGCTTCAGCTTCGATGGCTTGCAACTGATCGTTTAATTTTTTGATTTTATCCAGATCCATTCCCTGGCGTAGCAATCCGACCATTTGTTCCAAAACTTCGCAGGCCTGTTCCAGCATCTCGGCACGACTAATAAAATCCACATCGCCTATACGCGCTACCGCCAGCGTATATCGTTCAGCAAACTTTTCTACGACTTTAGGGATTTTGTAGAGGGCGCTGTTAAGCGCTTCGATATCTTCACGTTCGAGCACAGTAACAAAAGTATTGACTAATTCTTCGCTAATTTGCGCGAATAAACCTTTCTCCCGGCGGCGCGCCTCTTTAAATTTTTCCAAAGATAATTCGGACACCGGCGCACTTAACAATTCGATTAGCGCTCGAGCCGACGAACTCGCGGACTCGGAACTGGCTTCAAGCAAGCCGTAGAATTTATCACCTTTGCCGAAGATGGTTTGTAATGAGAACATGTAGTTTCCTTTATTTTATGAGCCATGAGGCATTTATTCTTGGTGTAATTATCGCATAACATTGTTTTTAATTATCAATAGATCAGAGTTGAAAGATCTAACGGGTATTTAAAAAACTGCCGGTATTATAAATTTCCTTATGTGAAATAATCGGTTGCGGACATAATTGGGATACGACAAAGCTGGAACTGATTGCATAATCGATATTTACAATCCGGACAATCAGATTCTCGGATAGCACTTCCGGTGTTTATAAAGCCGGGATCGCAACCATGAAAGACCGCTGCAAAAATAGTGTAAGGAAAGTCTTCGGCTTTAAGAATCAGGAGCAAAGCCTCCAGTACGTCGACGGTGGAAGACCTGATGGAGATAGACATGAAAAGTGAGGAAATGACGGAAAGTTATGAAGGATATGTCTAAATTCAGGGTAAGAGGACAGGTTTTGCCCTATAAAGAAAACCTGCCAATGCAAAAGCCAAGGCAGGTTTTCTGTTTTACCCGTCGCGGTAAATAAAGGCGAGTGTAACGCAGTAATGAGTAATCCGAGGCGTAATAGCGTAATTAATGCGCCGTCGGCGAAAAGGCCTGCGGGGCCAATACCGGCTCGCTGGCGAAATCCTTGGGCAACTCGCCCGTCAATCCGTTCAGGAATGCCACCAAATCATTAACTTGTTGCTCGTTGAGTTCTTTGCCGAGTTGCACTTTGGCCATGACGCGCACCGCCTGCGGCAGAGTGGCAACGGAACCGTCATGGAAATACGGCGGAGTCATGGCGACATTGCGGAGACCGGGGACCTTGAACAGGTACTTATCGGCGGGAGCTTTCGTTTCACTGAAACGTCCTTCGTCGATGGGTTGGCTGCCGGTCTCTTTCCAGTAATCCCCGAATATCCCGAATTTTTGAAATGTGGAACCGCCGATAGCCACTCCGTTGTGACAGGACGCGCAACCGATGTCGATGAATATCTTTAAGCCGTTCTGCGCTTGAGCAGTCAAGGCCTTGGCATCGCCTTTGAGAAAGGCGTCGAAAGGCGATGGCGTCACCAGCGTACGCTCATAGGCGCCGATGGCCTTGCCCCAGTGCTCCAGTTTCACCGGGTCCGGGTCGTTCGGGAAGGCTTGCGTAAACTCGCCGGTATAACCCAGCGCCTTGAGTTTTTGAATGGCCGTCGCAGGGTCGGGGTTGCCGAAACTGGCGCGTCCGGTCAGCGATTTCATCGCTTGTTCTTCCACGTTCGCGAGGTTACCGATCCAGTGGGCTTTGAACTGGAGCGCGGCATTGAGAATGGTCGGAGCATTGTGGACATTCGGCCGATGTTCGACGCCGATCGATTTGGCCAATGCATCGGTACCGTATAGGGGAGGGCGGTGGCAGATTGCACAACTCACAGTACCGTCCAGCGACAGCCGGGGATCGAAGAACAGCTTCCTTCCCAGTGCGACACGTGCGGGAGACGTTGGAAACTCTTCGGTCGCCATGTCTTGCGGAAGCGGTTTGAACAGTTGCTTAGCCGTTTCGATCAAAGGCGGACCCGCTTCTTGAGCTTGAACTGTCACCGAGAGAAAAGCCGCAGCCCAGATGATGCCTAATATCCAAGAGGTCGATTTGCTTTTTGCAGTAAACAGATGGCTGGTCATATTCGTGCACCCTTAGTCAAATTTCGTGGTAAAGTCGGCCAGTTCGTTAAGGCCGAGTGTATGCCCAAATTGGGGAAACGTCTTCAATCCTGTTTTTCTTTCTCTTGATGCTTTGCCCCTGTTTGGGCAAGAGTAACCGTGGGCCGGGCGAGTGCCGCCGCGCCACAAGCCAGAATGCCGGTCTGTTGAATAAACTGTCTGCGAGTTGCGGGTTTCTTCATGGTCAATCGCCTCATCAAAGTATGCTGAAGGCATTGCAGGAAGGATATTTGGGAACACGGGCTATCAGATGGGCTTCGTTCAGGTCATTCAAAACAGCTTGCTATCGAATACCGGTAATGCTTTAAGGCATTGTAATTCCGCTTTGGACATCAATGCAATCGGAGAAAACCTGATAAAAGGTTTGGCCTGAAAATCACCCTCTCAGCTACAAGCTCTAATTTTTGTTTGATAGATCAATTTTGCATTGAGGCGGATTAATGGAAGAACCGTTCCTATTTTGCTTCGTGTTCCTTATTCAGAGACAAAATCCAATTCGCCAACTGTTTGGCTTCTGCTGCATTGACCTGAGGTTGCGGGGGCATGATGATATTGCGCCAGCGGTGCGCTGTAGGGAAACCCGACACAGTGCCGACGATGGGCTGTGGCGGAAGGGCTGTTTCGTCCGCTTGGTGAACGCCGCCGTCTTGAATTTGCTTGATAATTTTGGCTTGGGCATTCTTGTCCTGACTGTATTTTTTGGCTACGTCAATATAGGCAGGGCCTATTCGCTTGGACTCTACTTTATGGCAGGAAAAACAGTTTTTAGCTTTCGCAAGTTCCTCCGGGTCGGCATTCGTTAATACAGGAGCAAGTAATGCGGCAAATGACAAAATCCGGCTAACCCGGAATTTCCATGCTTTTTTGCGATTTGAATGGGTTAATGAATAGTTTAAATTCCGTGCTCTGAAGCTGTGTAAATAAAGTTTCATTTTATTGGCCTCTAATCTACAAAGAACTCGACTGTCAGTGATAACTGACAATGTCATGGATTCTCCTAAACCGATACGGCTATGTCAATATTATTCGGGTCGATAAGTTTTTATCTTAAATGGCCAAGAGCCGACTATAGCAGGGCTTCGTAAAAAAACGGCTTATCCCTTTCCACACCGGGTTTTGAATAGCCAATATTTAATAAAACCCTCATCCGATCTTAATCAGACTCCCCGGTTTTCTCTCATCTTGCTTCTGTAACCTTTATCCAAACGTAGCGGCCTGCGCGCGTAATGCCGGTCGCGATGACTTTGGGGATGAACGGTTTTCGCGGTTCATCGTTGAGCAGACAAAACAGGGGTTTAACGAATATGCCACTCGCTATAGGTAATATCTTCAACGGGCTCTTTAAGCAATACGGACACACGGTGATCCTGTTGCTGCGGTTCATCGACATCGCCATGCTGATCGGCGCCGCCTGGGTCTCCCATTATTTCTGGCTACGCCAGTTTGTCATCGACCAGGATTACCGGATAGTGGTCTCTCTCGGTATTTTGGCGGCTATCATCTTTTTTGAAATCGGCCAGGTTTATCGTCCCTGGCGCAATGATGCGATGCGCGGGGAAGTCGCGCGTATCGTCAGGGCCTGGGTATCCGCGATTGTGTTGGTTATCTCCATTGTTGCGTTGATTCGTTTGCATTTCTGGTTCGGCTCCAGTTATCGCTGGATCGTGACCTGGTGGGTGTTGGGATTGTTATTCGTGCTGACCGCCCGTAGCCTGCTTTCTCATGTTTTGCAATGGTTGCGGGCTCGCGGCTGGTCTCAGGGACGCATCGTCCTAGTCGGATTGAACCGGATGGCCGTTGCGGTCAGCGGACAATTGAACCAGTCATCCTGGGCCGGTTTGCAGGTTATCGGCTATATCGATGACCGCTCAGAAAATCGGCATTCGGTCAGTGATTTTTCGTTGCCGCGCCTCGGGGAATTGGACGACCTTGCAGCGATAGTCGCCAAGGAAGCGATAGACGAAGTATGGATTGCATTCCCAGGCGAATCGCTTGCCGAACGTGCGCAATATCAACTGCGCCATCTGCCGGTCAGTATCCGCCTGGTTATCGACTGTTTTGCGTTCAAGCAAAGTAAATTCCTCAGCCTGAACACGGTGGCGGGCATTCCGACATTGGACTTTTCGGTTTCTCCGTTGCATGGCATTAACCGCTATATCAAGGAGATCATGGACAGGATGTTAGCGCTGATGCTGTTGATACTGATCAGTCCATTACTATTATTAATCGCTGTCGGCGTCAAGCTGAGTTCAAAAGGCCCGGTGTTTTACCGGCAGGAACGCGTCGGCTGGAACAATCGTTCGTTCACGATGCTGAAGTTCCGCTCGATGCCGGTGGACGCCGAGGCCAAAACCGGCGCGGTGTGGGCAAAGCCTGGCGAACAACGGGCGACCCGGTTTGGCGGTTTCCTGCGTAAAACCAGCCTCGACGAACTGCCGCAGCTGATCAATGTGCTTACCGGCGATATGTCGCTGGTCGGGCCTCGCCCTGAGCGTCCGGATTTTGTCGAGGTATTCAAGGACCAAGTGCCGAATTACATGAAAAAGCACATGGTTAAGGCCGGTATCACCGGTTGGGCGCAAGTCAACGGCTGGCGCGGAGACACCGACCTGAACCGGCGCATCGAACACGATTTGTATTACATCCAGCATTGGTCGGTGTGGTTCGACCTGGAAATTGCCCTGCGCACCGTGCTGACCGGTTTCATCAACAAAAACGCTTACTAAGGAATATTTGCCATGTTTAGATTGATTCTTCTGTTGTTGGTTTTGCATTTGTCGGCTTGTTCTTTGACGCCCGGCATGGAGATGAAAACTGAAAACAACTTCACGGAACTGGAAGTGCCGGTGATGAAGAATGGCAAGATGGTCAAGGAAAAAACCCGCATCGTCCCGATTACCGCAGACCTGATTATCGATCGGGAAAACTCGCGGCTTCAGGCGGTTAATAATCTGCCGCCGGTGGATGTCAGCCAAGTTACCTATCGAATCGGTCCTCACGACAGATTGCTGATTACGGTTTGGGAGCATCCCGAGCTGAACGATCCCGGCAGTGAAAAAATCATGCCCGAATTGGCCGGAAAAGTGGTGGCGGACGATGGCAGTCTGTATTACCCGTATGTGGGCAATATCCATGTGGCGGGGAAAACGGTCAGCGAGGCCAGAACGATGTTGACCCACGAGCTTTCCAAATATTTCAAGAAGGTCAAGCTCGATCTTCGCGTACTGTCATTCCAGAGCCATCGGGCCGCTATCGTCGGCGAAGTCAAAACGCCGGGTATACAGGCGATGACCGAGACGCCGCTGACGGTCTCCGAAGCGATCAGCCGGGCAGGCGGCGTGACTGAGAACGCCGATATGAGCAACGTGGCCCTGGCGCGCGACGGCAAGCTCTACAAGATCGATGTGCTTTCGCTGTACGAGAAGGGCGGTGCCGCCCAGGATATGCTGCTCAAGGACGGCGACGTGCTGAATATCCCAGACCGCAAGGACAACAAAGTGCTGGTGATGGGCGAAGTCGGCAAACAGCAGGCCTTGCAGGTCAACAAAGGCAAACTGTCGCTGTCGCAAGCCCTGGCTGAAGCTTATGGTTTCGACTTGAATACTTCCAGGCCCGGAGAGGTCTATGTGATTCGGCCGGGCAATATGAATCCGGAGATTTTCCAGTTGAATGCGAATTCTCCCGATGCGCTGATTCTGGCCGACCAGTTTCCTTTGCAGGCGCACGATACCGTCTTTGTCGGCACCTCTGGCGTGACCCAGTGGTCGCGCGTTCTGAACCAAATATTGCCGGGATCCTTTACCTCGATGATGTCGCTCGCCGCCACTCACGGTATGTAAAGACCTTTTTCAAACGATGGAGATACGAAAACTATGCATTCACAGAATGAAGCTACTATACAGCTCCCACCGTTGAATCCATCACGGATTGAGGAGCATGGCGTCAGTATCCGCGACACTATCGATCTGCTGATCGAAGGCAGAAAAATCATTCTGACGACGTTACTGACTGTATTGCTGATCACAACAGCCTATTTGACATTTGCGCCGCGCACTTACAAAGCTGATGCGTTGTTGCGGATCGACCGAAACAAGGCGCTGCTCGCCGCTCCGCTACGGAACGAGGCCAACGGGGCGACGACTGAAGCCGATAACCCACGGGCGCAGCGTGAAGTGGAAATCCTCCGCTCCCGTTCGGTGCTCGGCAAGGTGGTGGATGACCTGAACCTGATGGTGGAATATTCACCGTATTATTTTCCGATTATCGGAGAGACGCTGGCTAGAAAGCATGACGCCCATGACGGGGTTGCAGGTTCATGGTGGGGATTTGGCCGCTGGGCCTGGGGCGGCGAAAAGATGAAAATCACTACTTTCAATGTGCCGGATCGCTATCTGGGCAAAGCGTTTACGCTGATCGCGCTGGAACAAGGCAACTTTCGCTTGCTCGGGCCTAAGGATAACGTTCTGGCTGAAGGCCGGATAGGCGAAACGCTGACGGTCGATATGGGCGAAACCGCGCCTGCGGTCATTAAGCTCGGTGAGCTTGAGGCTCATCCCGGTACCCATTTTGAGTTGACCCGGAAAACCTCGTTAGCGGCCATCGAAATCTTGCAAAAAGCTTTTTCGGTCAAGGAAGTTTCCAAGGACACTGATATTCTCAGCGTCGAACTCAAGGGGCTTAATCCTGATCAATTGGCTAAATCAGTCAACGACATCGCTACTATTTATGTCAATGCGACCGTTAATTGGGAGTCGGCGGAAGCCTCGCAAAAGTTGAGCTTTCTGGAAAGCCAGTTGCCCATTGTCAAAGAACGCCTGGAAAAAGCGGAGCAGGGCTTGAGCGCTTACCGGCAACTGCATGGCGCGGTCGACATATCCGCCGAGGCAGAGATACTGCTCAAGCAGGCCTCCGAAATGGAGACGCTGGACATCCAGCTCAAACAAAAATACGAAGAGCAGAATCAACATCTGGAGGCGGCTCATCCGGACATGATAGCGACCAAGGCGCAAATCAAACGCATCGACCAAAAGTTGGCGAATCTGGATAAGCGGATTAAGGATTTGCCGCGCACTCAGCAAAACGTAGTGAGCCTGTCGCGGGACGTGCAGGTCAATACCGAGCTTTACACTTCGCTGCTGAACAGCGCGCAGGAACAACGCATTGCCGCCGCCGGTTCGTTGGGTAATTCACGCATTGTCGATTTTGCGGTGATTCCGGAAAAACCGTATTGGCCGAAACCCGGCCTATTGTTAGCCATTGCCACTTTGCTGGGCTTGAGTGCGGGATCGGCCATGGTGTTCCTGAGGCACTCTTTGCAACGCCACGATAACTATCCGGCCTTGCTGGAATATCAGGTGGGCTTGCCGCTTTATGCCGCTATCCCGCACAGTAAAAAGCAGCGGCGGTTGACGCGCCTGATCGATCAGGGCAGGGATCGAGAACCCGGCATTCTGGTCAGCCAGGACCCGCTCGATATTTCAGTGGAGTCGCTACGCGGCCTGCGCACTACGCTGGAAGCGACGCTGGCCAGCGATGCCAGCAAAGTCATCATGGTCTGTAGCCCGGCGCCCGGCATGGGCAAATCTTTTGTCAGCACTAATCTTTCGGCGTTGTTGGCGAGTATCAAAAAACGGGTGTTGATCATCGACGCCGATATGCGCAACGGCCGATTGCATGAAACGTTTTCCGTCGACAAGGGGCCGGGGCTTTCCGACCTGTTGGCCGGTACGGCCACGCTGGGCGAGGTCATCATCAGCTTGCCCGATGTCGGCGTGGATTTGATACCGCGCGGAAGCATGGTGCTGAACCCGGCCGAGTTACTGGTTCTCGGCAATCTGGAAGAGACGCTGGAGCAGTTGAAGAGTTTTTATAACCATATCGTGATCGATTCGCCGCCGATTTTGGGAGCGACGGACGCCGCTGTGATCGGCAAGTACGCCGACGCCACGTTTCTGGTGGTCAAGGAAGGCCGCTACACGGCGCAGGAGTTGGAAGTCAGCTTCAGGCGTTTTCAGCAGGTCGGTATAAAGCCGAACGGCTTCATTATCAACGATATGAAAGAAGGGTCGTCGTATTACCCTTATTACGGTTATGCCTACAGCCGTACCGACATGGAGTCCAAGGGTTCGTCGGTATTCATGGCCGGATACCAGGCGGTCGGCGACTGGTTGGGAAAACGCCAGGAGCATGATTATCTGTTAGCTCCGAAACCAGGCACAGACGACGATACCGACGATACTGTGCAGGTTTAAGATGAGGTTACGCCTCGAAAAAGACTTGCCGGTCCTGTTGTTCGCGCTGGTCAGCGCGTCGACACTGTCTTCTTTACCGCAGGTCGAGTCGGCCTGGACCGGGGTGAAAGAGGTTTATGGCGAGCAGGATTTCGGTTTGCGTATCCTTCGCGAGGTCATGCTGTTGGTGCTGGTGGCTTATGCGTTTTTCGAGCCGCGCTTGCGTCAGGGAGCATTGTCCAGCGCGGTGCTGGCTTTTTTGGGCGTTGTTGCCACCTATGTGTTGTTTGAGATTGGCTATGCGTTGTATCTGGATTTACCCGTGGTGGTGCCGATGGCGGGCTTGCGTGTGTTTGAGTACCTGCCGCTGGCGTTGATCGGGTTCGCGACCAGCCGCCTGGGTTCGGGGGGCTATGTGATCAACCGGTTCGCGCATTACCTTCGTTATTACATTGCGCTCCAGGCCGTGTTGGCGATAGCCCAGGCGTTATGGGCGCCACCTTTGTTCGGGGTGTCGTTCTTGGGCGGCGGCCGGCCGTTCGGCACCTTCGTCAGTCCCAATCTGTTTGGAGCGACGATGGCGACTTGCGCACTGCTGTTCTCGCTGGTTCCGGGCATGAGAAAGTGGGTGGCTGCCAGCATCTTTTTGGCCTTGCTGAGCGGTTCGCGGACTGCATTCATCAGTTCGTTGCTGGTAGTTTATTTCCAGGTTTACGCACTGCTCCGTCCCCGCGATCGCTGGGCTTTGATCATGCCTGCGCCGATACTGGCGGTGGGTGCGCTGGTGCTGGCGTCCAGCCCGTTGCTCAGCGGACGCGATGACGCCGATCCAACTCAAGACGGCCGCATAGACTTGTGGCAGCGGGTCTTTTCTGAACAAGTTCATGGACCTGCCGATGTGCTGTTCGGCTGGGGTTTGGGGCTGAGCTCCAATACCATCAATATTCTCTACGGGGCGGAACATTTTCAGGGGCAATTCGACTCCGACAGTCTTTATTTATTCCTGATGAACGGCTACGGCTTGGTCGGTCTGTTGGCCTATCTTTTGTTTTTATGGACAACGACAAGGACGTCTGTCCACCCCAACAAAGGATTGGTGGTGATGTTTATTTTCGTGGCCGGGCTGACCTTCAACATGTGGGAGTATTTTCCGCAAAACGCGATGCTGATGTATCTCTGGGGCATTGTCTTGGGTACCGGGTATCAGTCGGTCCCCTCTTTAGCACAGGTTAGCCCGACTGTATCGGGTTCGTATTATCGCCGACCATCCTGACTTTAAAGGAAAAGAGCATGATCTTAACTGTCTATTATTCACCACGAAGACACGAAGAGCACGAAGTTTTGACTGTTATTTTTCTTCGTGTCCTTCGTGTCTTCGTGGTGAAAATTTTTTAATATTTTTTTGAATGCCTATGTTCGGACTATTGAAAGAAAAACAATTATTCGGCGACGCGTTTTGGGCGCTGTTTGGGCAGGCCATGTCGGCTTGTGCTTTGTTGGCAGGCACAAGAATCCTGACCGAACTGGTAACGCCCGATATATACGGACAAGTCGCTTTATTGAACGGCTTTGTTGCGCTTGGTGTCGCGCTGTTTTCCTACCCTTTCATTTGTGCCGGTATGCGGATACTGCCGGAATGCCTGAATAAAGGTGAACAGGCGGCTTTATATAGAGTTGTGGCCGGGCTGACTGCCAGGGCAACGGTGTTGGCGATAGCTCTGCTGGTGTTGGGCGGCGTTAGCTACAGCTATTTTTCGAATAGCGATTTTTGGCTGTTTATGCTGGCAGGCGTTCTGTTGATAGTTACAGTCCGGCGCGAACTGGGCATTCAGTTGCTGATCGGCCAACGTAAGCAACGCGGCGCAAGCCTGTGGCAGACCAGCGACAGTTTCTTGCGTCCATTGCTGGCGATCGCGCTGGTATGGTGGGGAGGGCAAAAGGCAGAGTGGGTATTGCTAGGCTATATCGTCGCAAGCGTGGTTTCGAATACGATTTGGTCATTAGTGCTGGGCGCAAAACCAGACAACAAGCGTTCCATCATCACCCGTCATTTCAGGAGCGATGTGTGGGCTTATGCGTTGCCGTTAATCCCGATGGAATTGATATTTTGGATTAATGGCCTGGGTGATCGCTATGTGATCGGCTATTTGATGACGGCTGCGGAGGTGGGTTTATATGCGGCGACTTACACGATCGTCAACGAGGCGTTTAACCGTAGCGCAATGGTTTTGTTGCGTACCTTTCAGCCGGTTTATTTTCAATACTATTCCCAATGCCGGCCCAAGGAAGGATTCAGGATTTTATGGATATGGATAGCTTGCGTTGTTGCTTTAGGGATTATCGGCGTGTCGCTGGTGTTTATGACCAAGGATTGGGTCGCATCGCTGGTGCTCGCAAAATCTTATCATTCGGCGGTTGAACTGATGCCCGCCATCGCTGTCGGTTGCGCGCTGCATGCCTTGGGAACCGTGCTTGCCCAACCGCTGCTGGCAAATAAACAAACACGGTTGTTATTGCTGGGGCGCATATGCGGGGCGGTGACGGCGGCCATCAGCATTCCGTTGATGGTGAAACATTACGGTTTGATCGGTGCTGCGCTGGCCAATCCGATCTATTTCGGGGTTGAGGCTTTGGTTTTGGTCATGCTGGCCAAACCCTGGCGGAATAGCGGCTTAGAGGATCGGGCTGTAATAGATCAGGCCGATGAAGATGCGTTGCCGGCTGACAGTTATGTCAGCCATTGAGATATAAAATTATTTATTAGTCAACAAGTTATAAAACAATAAAAAATGGGGAATACTATGGCGTTTGCACCGGCAGCTTCAGAAATATATGGCGACATTTTACGTGAATGCGTGGCCTGTAGGGCTCATAAAATAAGATATTGGCGCCAGAAACATTTTCAATATACCGAAGGCACCAGCCACAAGGAGTTCCATATCTACCGTTGCGAAAACTGCGGAACCGGGTTCTTGAATCGGCCTCCGCATATGAAATGGCTGCAATCCATTTATCAATATTCAGGCCAGGCGCTGACTCAGGCGGTGACACTGGATGTCGTGCTGGCCAGGGAAGAAGAGTTTCCGAACTGCAAGCTGGATGCCGAGCGGATGAGCCGCGATGCCGCGCTGTTCAACAGCTCAGGCAATTACCGGGCTCTTGATATCGGCTCGGGCTTTGGTTTTTATACGCAGGCGCTCAGAAAGTCGGGCTACCGGACGGTCAGCATTAATCCCGGCCAATATGAAAACGAAGTGTTCAAGCATTTGAATGGCGATGAGCCGCTGGCCGTAATGTTCGAGAATTACCAACCCCAACCATCGGGGCAGTTTGGGGTAGTGATGATGTCCCAGGTATTGGAGCATCTTCTTGAGCCGGATCATGCGATCAGCAAAGTGTCCGCTCTGCTGGCGCCGGGTGGCGTTTTAGCGTGCGCCGTACCTAATTACGATTCGTTTTTGGTCAAACTGCTGGGCACGAAAGACAACGCTTGTTTATGGGTGCCGGAACATGTCAATTACTTTAGCGAGAACGGGCTAAAAGCCTTGGTGGAACGAAACGGCTTGCGTATTGTTAAGGTCGAGCAAATAACCCGTATTCCACCCAACGCGTTATCCAAACGGCTACGATTAAAAGGAAGACCGGCTGCGGTTGCCGACAGTTGGATAAAGTTTTTCCAGGTTCCGTTTGCCAAAGTGATGAATTACTTAGGATGGGGCATTTATATCAATTTATACGCGGTCAAGCAGTAAAAATGCGTTCGTGGTGATTAGTTACCCATCAATTTTAAACAAGTCATTATGTTAACCATTGTTATTTTGACTAAAGACGAGCAAGCGAATCTGCCGGGCTGCCTGACGGCTATTCCTGAGCGCTATCCGATTGTGATTGTGGATTCGGGCAGCACCGATAATACCGTCCCGATCGCCAATAGTCGAGGTTGTAGAGTTTATACCAATCCATGGCCCGGTTTTGCCGAGCAACGCAATTTTGCGATCAGGCAATGCGATATCAGTACGCCGTGGATATTATTCGTTGATGCGGATGAAATCTACCCGCAGGTTTTTTACGATTGGTTTGAATCCGGGGTGGCGGGCAATGATGCGATCGATGTATGGATGGTGCCGTCGATACTTTATCTTCGCGGCAAGCGCCTGAATTATGCTCCGGGTTATCCCATTTATCATCCAAGACTGGTACGAACAGAAACCGCAAGTTTTGTCCGCAACCACACCGGTCATGGAGAAGCCGTGATGAATACCTGCCGAATCGGCTATTCCGCTATTGCTTATGAACACTATTTTTATCATGGCGAGATAATCGAATGGATGCATAAACATGTCGATAAGGCCGCGCAAGAGGTGCAGCTTCAGCCGACAGCAGGGGCGGTAATGACTACACGCGGGCGGTTAAGCGTTTTATTGGGGCGATCCTGGTTTAGGGTTATTGCCCGTTTTTTATACCACTTCGTATTTCGAGGCGGTTTTTTGGACGGAGTTGCCGGGCTGGAATTTGCACTGATGTTTACCTGGTATGAGGCAACAATCTATTTACAGGCAAAAGCCGGTGCTCAGGCAAGGTGATTAATATGAAAGTTTCGTTGGTTTTAGCAACACTCGGAAGAGAACAGGAATTGGCCGATTTTTTGAAATCGTTGATCAACCAAACCTATAAAGATTTTGAGCTGATCATCATTGATCAAAACAAGGACGGTAAGATCGATGCGATCGTCGAGCCGTTCAAAAGCTGTCTTGATGTGATGCATGTCAAAGTCGATTTTACCGGTAACGCCCGAGCCAGGGACTATGGCATAGGCTTGGCCCACGGCAGGATCATCGCGTTTCCCGATGATGACTGCGCTTATGATAGGAATGTGCTGAAAAAAGTGGTCGCCGAGTTTAAACGACGGCCGAATCTTTCGATCCTGGTAGCGGGTTCGTATGAGTTTTCATCGAGCCGTTTTAGCATGGGTGTTAACAGCGACAGCGCGCAGTATTTTTCGCGCTTTAAAATGATGGGTGTGGAGTTTACTCATTTTTTCGATCAGAAAAAGATTGATGGCAAACAGTTCTACCTGGATCACGATTTCGGCATCGGTTCCAAATATTCGGGAGCGGAGGGTTTTGAACTTTTGTATCGCTTGCTTCGCGCAGGCAGCACGGCATTTTATACGCCGGAGATAAAGATTTATCACCCGGATAAAGATCACTACAAGTTGGGAACCGGCAGAATGCTGATGTATTCGACCGGGATCGGGGCTTACATCAGGAAGTTCGCGAATCAGCAGGATGCATTCATTTTGTATTACATCATTCGCAAGATGTTTGTCGCGCCGATCCTGAAAATGATGCTGGCGCTGGTGTTATTGAACCCGAAAAAGCTGGCTTATTCTTTTTACAATTTCGTCGGCATTTGGCGGGGCTTCCTGGCGTATGGAAAGTGAAATTAGGATGGGGACATCTGCTGGACAGATGCCGCTGCTTTTTTCGTGCTTTTCGTGGACAACTCTTTTAGTGGATTCATTAGAAGGATATTGCGGAGCGCCATGGGCGTAATTTATTTTCAGAGTGTTTCAGGAGACATATTATGAATGTAGGTATCGTTACCACGCATATACCTCCGGCTAAAGGTTACGGCGGGGTGTCCGTCACAGCCGGCGTTTTAACCAAGGCTTGGGCGGAGCGGGGGCATAAAATGGTGTTGATCGCCTCCGACGAGTCGATTGCAGGCCGGTTGCGGTCCGAGCAGGTGCATCTTGGCGAGCAGGTAGAGGTCAAGCTTTATCGTTGCTACGGATTCAGGCGATGGGGTTTTGGGTTGGGCGCTGTTCCCGAACTGTTTAAATTATGTCTGCACGCGCCGGTGGTCTATATCCATGGCATTGCGACCTGGCCGTCTACGCTGGCGGCTGTTTTTTGCACGCTGTTGCGTCGCCCGTTCATGGTCGCCGTGCATGGCGGGTTGATGCCTGAGCATGTCGAGCTGATACGGCGGCAAAAACCTCATAAATGGTTATATTATCGATGGCTGACTTTTCCAACCTTGCGCCGCGCTATCGCCGTGCATTGCACCAGCGAAACCGAGGCCGAAGGCGTACGCGATGTGCTCGGCCAAGACGCCAGAATCTTGCTGGTTCCGAACGGCATCGACAGCCGCGATGTTAACGTTGCCGGATATCCTGAAGGGAAGGGCATGAAGCTTTGCTTTCTGGGACACATTCAGCAGGAAAAAGGCATCAATGCGTTTATCAGGGCATGGTTGCAAGTTAGAAACCCAGAGGACAGGCTGACGATTGCCGGCAGAAGCGTGGACGGCGCTTATTTCGAAGAGTTTCAGGCGCTGGTGGAACAGGCTCAAGGGGCGATTGAATACAGCGGATACCTCGAACGCGGCGAGGTGATGGAGTTGTTAGCGTCCAGTCATTTCCTGGTGCTGCCTTCAGGGCTGGAAGCCGCAGGCGGCATGCGCGAGAACTTCGGTAATGTGGTGGCCGAAGCCATGGCAGCCGGACGTCCGGTATTGGTCGCCAAGGGGCTGGCATGGGATCAGTTGGAATCGGTCGGCGCCGGTTTTGTTTTCAATAGAACCGAGGCTTCGGTCTGCGACGTGCTGCGTAAAGCGCAAGCACTGGATAGTTTGGAATGGGGGCGGATGTCGCAAAAGGGCCGACAGTATGTCGAACAACAGCTCGATCCGGTCAAGCTGGGCGAGCGAATCTGGCAAGTGTTGAATAGGCCCGGTCAAACCAATTTGCCGCAACCGCTACCCGAAAGGTCTTCGTTATGAGTAAGGTCGGCCTTATCGTGCCTACTCTAAACGCCGGCAGTTTGTGGAAATACTGGCTCAAAGCCTTCGAACAGCAGACCCGGAAGCCGGATTTCCTGTTGCTGATCGATTCTTCATCGAGCGACGATACCGTCGTTTTGGCGAGCCTCTACGGCTTTGAGGTGAGGGTGATTTCCAAGTCGGAATTTAATCATGGCGGCACTCGCCAATCCGGTATTGATATGCTGCCTGAGGCGGACATTATCGTGTTCCTGACTCAGGATGCTTTATTAGCCGATCCCGATGCCATCAAGAAACTGTTGGCGGCGTTTGTCGATCAGCAAGTCGGTGCGGCCTACGGACGACAGCTTCCGCATCGGAATGCAGGGCCGATTGCGGCCCACGCCCGTCTTTTTAATTATCCGGCCGAAAGCCAATTGCGCGGCATAGAAGATAGGGCGCGCTTTGGTATAAAAACGGTGTTCTTATCAAATTCTTTTGCCGCTTACCGGCGAAATGCACTGATGCAGGTAGGCGGCTTTCCTATCGATACCATTATGAATGAAGATACCTATGTGGCCGGAAAGATGTTGCTATCCGGTTGGAAAATAGCGTATTGCGCCGATGCGCAAGTGTTTCACTCTCATGACTACGGTTTTCTGGACGAGTTTAAGCGTTACTTCGATATCGGCGTTTTTCATACCGATACTGCATGGCTGCAACATACATTTGGCGGGGCATCCGACGAAGGGATGCGCTTTGTGGTTTCGGAAATGCACTACCTGATCAAACGCGCTCCCTGGCTGATTCCCTCCGCAGTGCTGCGGACTGGATTGAAATGGATCGGTTTCAAGCTGGGCGCATTACATAAAGGATTACCCCGAGTAATTCGTAGATGCTTTAGTCTGCATAAAACTTATTGGCTTCGCGCATTGTCGTAAATTTGTCCGGCGAAGGAATGCAGATTGATAGATTAGTCACGGAAACTAACGGATATTTGAAAGATAAAACATACTCAATTTCCGAAATGGTTTTAAGATATAGTCGGCCTGAAAAGTTTTGTTCTCCAGAACCTGTTCTCGATATCTGTTGTAGGGCGCGCGCAGCACGTCCTACAAAGTTTATTGTCTCAACGTAGTGAATTTCAGGCCAAATAATTAAAGTTTTGGTTGACGTTTTAAATAAATCTTAATTATTCGGATCTAAAATGTCTGGCTTACTGGGCAAGAGACTTGGTTGAATGACTCATTTTATAAAGGTGGCCGATTTGAAAACACATAACATTGTAAAAAAAGCCGTAATGGCCGCATCTATTGCAGCTGCCTTTTCAACAGCTATGTCTTACGCCGATGTTCATCCATCCGCTGATCTGATTAAAGTTAAGCCGTCAGCGGTATACCAGGCTATCCGCGGAAAGTCGCTTGTCGACACATTGGCTCAGGTTGCCCAACGATCCGGTATTACTTTTAAGGTCAACACCGATCTCGGTAAAGATGTCGTTAGCCAGTCGATTGCTGCCGAGAACTGGGACATTGCTGTCCGGTCTTTGCTGGTTAACTACAACTTCACTGCCATTCAAGATAAAGGTGCGATCAAAACCGTCATTATTTCCGGCCGCAATAATGACGGGGCCGATACGGTTACTGCTAAAACTATTACCGCAGCGGCTGATGACATTATCGTTATTGAGCCCAGGCTGAAAACGCTTCCGGAAAAATATAAAAACTTTCCTGCCGGTTCAGTCACTGCCGTTGATTTACCGGTCAATACGATGATGAAAGTCAAGGACGGTTCAACTATTGCGTTGGATTTGCCTATGGGGCAGTTTAATGTCGCCCATGATCATACCGTGAATGAGGATGACGGCAGCAAAACCTGGGTGGGGCATTTGTCCGACGAAGGTGAAGGTTACCGTGTATTTTTGTCCCAAGGTGCAGGCGGTGCGATGGGCATAGTTACCACGCCCGATGGAACCTACAATATCGAGTCCGATAACACCGGCACCTATCTTGTTGATACCAGCAAGTTGCAACACGCGGGCTTTGACGGTGACTTAGCTACGCCATCTGAGGCTATGATGGATGCTATCACGATGAACGCCACTCAAGCTCAAATCGACCAGTTGCAAACAGCCGTTAATAACGCTAAAAAAACGCTTGATGCCGCAAATGCTTTAGTAGCGCAGTACACTTCCCAACTGAATAGTTATCAAACCCAGCTAAAAACTGTTCAGGCTACGTATAATGCAGCAATAGTCAAACGCGATACGGCGCAAAATGCATACAACATGGCGTTTGCTGCATATAGAGCTAGACCAAGCTCCGCGAACCAAGCTGCGGTGAATGCCTCGTATGTTGCATTAATTGCAGCTAAAAATGCCTATATCGTGGCTTTTAATGCGAACCAAACCGCAACAAATAATGTTAACGCAGTAAATAGCCGCTTAACTGCCGCTAAAGCTGCGGCGGCTAAAGCACAGAAAAACTACGACCTGGCGGTAAAAGCCCTGAGTGATGCTCAAGCTACTCCGGTAACGCCTGTTGCTTCCGGTACAGGTACTGGCGCGACGCCTGCGGCAACAGATACGCCGGTGGTAGATTTGATGGTTGTGTATACGACTGGGGCGCAAACGGCTGACTATGCCAAGCAACGCCTCACCTTACTGGTGACAGCCAGCAATCAAGCTTATGTAGACTCGGGTATCAATATGAAATTGAGGCTGGTCTACACTGAACCGACTGCTTACGTTGAAAGTAATAACAATTCGCAAGCGTTGTCCGACTTAGCTAATGATGTTGGCGCTTTTGCCGGTATAAGCCAAAAACGTGTGCAATATGGCGCCGACCTGGTGTTCTTATTCAGGCCTTTGTATGCGCAAACTGCCGGCTCTTGCGGTACAACTTACGTTGAGTTCGCACAATCCAGTCTGGCTAACAAATGGTTGGGTTACGGCACTGTAAGCGATGGCAGCTCTAAAGATGCGCTCACAGGTTACTATTGCGGTATCAATACTTTTACACATGAGATTGGGCACAGCCTGGGCTTGGTGCATGATCGTGAATACAGTAGTTTTACCGGCGTATTTAATTATTCTTACGCTTGGGGAGTTCAAGGTACTTTCGGCACAATCATGAGTTATAAACAGCCTGTTTTGATGTATTTTAGTACGCCTCTATTGTCTACAAAATGTGCCGGTCAGCCTTGCGGTTATGCTGAAACCGACACGGCTCGCAGTTCGGACCAAGTTAAATCGGTAAACTACACGGCTCCTCAGGTTGCAAACTTTATGTCGACAATGGTCACTACGCCTGTCCTAAAGTAATCTGTTCTGCCTAATGGCATAGTTAAAAGCAGGAGGAATTCTTACTGAAAGTTTGTTTTGGCAATTCAGCCCAGGCAAACTTTCATTCTCCCGCTTTTTTCATACGTAAATGCCATAAAAAAATCAAAGGTCGCAAAGGTTGCCATGTCCTGAATGTTTATAAACATTTAGGTATTTTACGATATACCAATCTCTCGTTATTTGGCTTAGTGTGTAATCCTCACAGAATGATGATTTTTGCGAAACAGGAGGAACTGACACTATGGCAACTAAAGAGCTGACCAAGCAAGCCTTCGCGCTTTACGACAATATTAGAGCTCAAAGTTATAGAGTTTCAGATTGTTCAGAGAATAGGGCACGTTTATATTTTCTGAGCTGTAAAGCTTTTTATAGATATAAACGCCGTCTGAAAGCCGAATAAAGGCGATGAGTGATGTTCATTGAGTAGCTTCCACGTATAGATTTTTTCTTCGTTGTAGAGGTTTTTTTTATCTATGTGTATCGGATTAAATTTCAATAATCAAAAAGAAATATGGGCCGCTAAAACAGTTTCTTCCGGCATTAGCGGCTCAAATACGAACAAACATTTGTGCGGACAAATAAACAGGATGGAAAGAGAATTGATTAAAGAAGCTTGTAAGTTATACGACAGCATTAACGATATGATTATGGCTGAGAATAACAAGCTGTATGTTTGCGTAGGCTTTAAGGAGCGTCTCTGTCGGCTTGCACTGCGGGCTCATAAAAGATATATGCGGCGGCAAGGGTATTTTCATGCTGATCAGCGAAGCAAGCATTCATAATATGCCAAACATGCGACGTCATCGGCTGATGATGACTGTTAATGGCTTAAGCTAAGATAACTTGCTGTAATTTCATTCTTGAATAGATAAGAAACCGAAGCGGACTTTGGGAATATTCGTAATCTACAACTCACACTTCTTTCAGTCCGCACGATTTATTTCGTCTGCCGGGTTGATTTACGGCTTATAAGGTCCGTTGCCCAAGCCGCCAACCGTTGTGTTATCACATAAAGCACGGGTACGAATGGAATTGCCAATAGCGTTGAAGACAGCATGCCGCCGAAAACCACGGTACCGATGGCCTGCTGGCTGGCCGCGCCCGCTCCCGAAGCACCGAGCAAAGGCACGACACCCAGAATAAAAGCAAACGACGTCATCACAATCGGCCGGAATCGACGGCGGGTGGCCTCTATCGCAGCCTCCTGAACGGATTTTCCTTCGGCTTGCAGTTGCCTGGCAAACTCGACAATAAGGATCGCATTCTTGCAAGCCAGACCGATCATTAAAATCAATCCGACCTGCGTATAAAGATTATTATCGAAACCCCGCAACATTAAAGCCAAAAGGACGCCCACCAAAGCCATCGGCACAACCAGTACCACCGCCAACGGGCTGGTCCAGCTTTCGTACAAAGCCGCGAGTACCATAAATACCAGAGTGATCGACAGCGCGTAAATGAAGTAGGCTTGATTGCCGACCTGCTTTTCCTGGAAGGACGTCGCGGTCCAGTCGTAACTTATTCCTTTGGGCAAGGTTTTATCAGCCACTTGTTCCATCAAACTCAGGGCTTGCCCGGAACTGAATCCCGGGGCAGAAGCACCGTATATTTGTGCCGCCGGGTAAAGGTTGTAGCGTAGCACCAGCTCAGAACCTAACGTCCGCTTAACTTCCAGCAGGGTTCCTAACGGTACCATCTCGTTCTGCCCATTCCGGACATAAAGATTCTTGATGTCTTCCGGCTGCGCACGGAATGACGCATCGGCCTGAATATAAACCTGGAACACCTGGTTGAATTTGTTAAACAGATTAATAAAAGACGACCCCAGATAAGCCTGCAACGTCGCAAACACGTTATTCAGCGGAATATTCAGCGACTCCACCTTGGTCCGGTCAATATCAAGGAAAAGCTGCGGGTTACGCGCATTGAAAGTAGAGATCAAATTCCGCAAACCGGACTGCGAACTGCCGGCGCGGATAACCTCGTTGACAGCTTTTTGTAACTCGGTAAGCCCCAGGCTTTGACGGTCTTCGATCATCAACTGGAAACCGCCGCCTTGGCCCAGTCCGCGAATCGGGGGAGGAATCAAAACCAGGGACCTGGATTCCTCTATAGCGGTTAGGTCTCGGCGCAGATTAGCGGTAATAATGTCCTGGTTCAATTCCTTCCCTCGTTTGTCCCAGTCGTCAAAAACAATAAAGGTGGTAACGATGTTGGAGACGTTGGCGTTGTCCAGTATCGACAGTCCGCCGATGGTTACCCAGGCTTCCACGCCTCGGGTTTTTTTAAGAATCTCATTAATCGACTTGGTCGTCGCAATCACTCGAGGCTGCGAAGAAGCGTCCGGAAGCTGGGTAATAACAATTGCATAGCCCTGATCTTCTGTGGGTAAAAATCCGGTTGGATGGTAGGCAAACTTCCACGCACTGAGAACGATTATCAGCAGATACAGCAGGAGCATCACAATGGCGCGTTGTACCATCCAGGTAACCAGGCGTACGTAAGCGCTTTCAATAAAACCATAACCCTTGTTAAAGCCCCGGAAAAACCAGTTGACTTTCTTGTCCTGGACCGGGCGCAGCCATAGGGCGCATTGGGCCGGTTTAAGCGTCAACGCATTGATCGCGCTGATGATAGCCGTGGACGCGATGACCAAAGCGAACTGGCGGAACAGCTGGCCGGTGATGCCGGGAAGGAAGGCGGCCGGTAGAAATACGGAAGTCAGCACCAGGGTAATCCCCATTATCGGCCCGGTGATTTCCTGCATCGCTTTAATCGTCGCTTCTTTCGGAGCCATGCCCTGTTCGATATGAAACGAGGCGTTTTCGACGATAACAATAGCATCGTCCACGACGATGCCAATCGCCAGAATCAGCGCGAACAGTGTCAACAGATTTATACCGAAGCCAAGCAGGGACATCGCCGCAAACGCACCAATCAATGTGACCGGAACGGTCGTCGCCGGTACCAGCGTGGCGCGCCAACTCTGTAAAAATACCACAACGACGATGAGCACCAGTACGCCGGCCTCGAACAAGGTTATGTAGACATCGTGTATAGCGCTACTGACAAACTTCGTGGTGTCGTAGTGAATTTCGTAACTCAGTCCGGGCGGAAAATCCTTACTCATAGCCGCCATGGCGCTTTTAACTTCCTTCGCTACGTCAAGTGCGTTGGCGCCGGGCAACGTAAACACCGGCATCACGGTCGCCTTGTGACCGCTGGATTGGGAAAAGTTACTGTAGCTCTGCCGATTGAGCTCGACGCGGGCGACGTCGCGAATACGCACGATTTGCGCCGACTCCTCGCGCGTGCTTTTGATAACGATATTCTCGAACTGCCCGACATCCTCTAAGCGGCCCATCGCGTTGACGGTAAACTGAAAAGTCTGGTTTGTGGGAACCGGAGGACCGCCCAGCTGTCCTGCGGCCACTTGCAGGTTTTGGCTCTGGATGGCGTTGGCTACATCCTGAGTCGTCAAATTGAAATAGCGAAGCTTTTCCGGGTTCAGCCAGACCCTCATGCTGTAAGGCCCGGCACCCCGTACCGCAATTTGACCGACACCGGGCAAACGCGCCAACGGGTTTTGTAAATTGATCACCGCGTAGTTGGACAGATAGGTATCATCAAACCGGTCGTCTTCCGAATACAATCCCACCACCAACAAGATATCCGTTGACACTTTTTTTACTGTGACACCTTGCGGTTGAACCGAGGCGGGAAGTTGAGGCAAAGCACTGTTAACCAGGTTCTGCACCAGCGCCGTTGAGGTATTAAGATCGGTTCCTACATTGAAAGTGATTGTTAAGGTGTAACTGCCGTCGCTGGCGCTGGTCGATAACATATACAGAGAATTCTCCACGCCATTGACCGCTTGCTCGATCGGGATGCCTACTGTATTAGCAACCACCTCGGCGCTGGCGCCCGGATAACGCGTAGTGACCTGAATGGTCGGGGGCACAATCGGCGGATATTGCGCCACAGGCAGGTTCATAAAGCAAACTATGCCCAGAATAATCGTGATCAGCGCGATGACATTGGCGAAAATCGGTCTTTCGATGAAATATTGGGAGATTGTCATGGTGCGGGTTTCCCCTTTTCAGCCGGGGCAGAAGAATCGCCGCCATCGGCTTTGGTAAGAGGCTTTCGAATCGGGTTTACTGTATTGCCGGGAATTGCATGTAAAAGCCCCGTCATAATCACCCAGTCCTGATCGCTAATTCCCTCTTCGATGACCCGGTCATCGCCCGATCGAACGCCAAGCTTGATCGGCCGGCGCTCAACCACGTTTTTGTCGTTCACAACCAGCAGGTATGAGCCCAACTGGTCATAACCAATAGCTGCTTCCGGTACCAGTAACGCCATTTTTTCCGAATTGAGCACAAGAACCCGCACCCGGGCAAACAGTCCCGGCAAGATCGTGCTGTTGGCATTGGGATAACTGGCGCGCAACAGTAAAGTGCCTGTCGTCGGCGTCACCGAAATCGCCGTGAAATCGAGGAATCCGGCATGCGGATAGCCTTCTTCGCCGGATAGCGCGAGCGTAGCCGGTATCTTCATTTTCTCGGCCTCGCCCGGCTCGACTTTGGTTTGTCTGATAACTCTCAGCAGGTCGGTCTCGTTGATCGTAAAGTAGACATAGATGGGATCAGTCTGATTGATCTGGGCCAGTGGGGTAAACTCACCGGCGCCGACAAGATTGCCCGGGTCCTTGAGCCGACGGTCGATACGCCCGTTGAAAGGCGCGACGACCTTGGTGTAATCCAGGTCCAGTTTAGCCAGATCCCGATTGGCCTCGGCAGCCACCACAGCAGCTCTCGCGTTATCACGTTCGAAGCGCCAGTTATCGACATCGGTCTGGGCAGCCGCGTGTTGCCGCACCAGCCCGCTGAACCGGTCCAATTCGGTTTGCGCATGATCAAGGCTGGCTTTTTGTTGAAGCACTTGGGCCTCTGCCTGCTTCAACCGGGCCTGATAAGTATCCTGTTGAATCAAAAATAACGGCTGGCCTGTTTTTACTCGATCGCCATCATGAAAGAAGACTTTTTCCAGGTAGCCTTGTACTCGTGCGACTAACTGGACTGAGTTAATAGCCTGGGTGTTTCCGGTAAATTCCAGATATTCGCTGACTTGTTGGCGAACGGGCTGACTCACCGTGACTTGTGGCGGCGGCGGAGGCGCGTAGGCATTTTTTTGTTCACAGCCTGCGCTAAAAACCGTGATTATCCACATCAACCATGCAATGTTTTGCCTCATCATAACTCTTCGCCCCATCCTCACCATCGCGGCCAACTGACGCCGGTCGGTGTTTGAGTGTCCGGCGACGGTTGGGCGGCAGGCGTCAACAGGCCGCCCCAATCGGTACGTATGGCCATCTGCTCCTTGATCGAATCAGGCACGACATCATTACCTTCCCGAATCTGCCAGCCGCCGCCCAGCGCCCGGTACACGCCGACCAGATTATTGGAGATGTCGCCCAATGTGCTGGCGAGATTATCCTGTTCGCTTAACAGCGCCTGCTGGGCCGTCAGCACGGTGGTGAAATCGGTAATGCCCTGCCGGTATTGTAAGGTTGCCAGATCCAGCGAGCGCTGGGCGGCTGCGGTGCTTTCTCCCAGCAATTGGGCGCGTTCCTGGGAGCGTAAAAACGCCACCAGGTTGTCTTCCACTTCTCGCTGAGCGCTGAGCACCGTATTTTGATAGCTGATTAACAACTCCTGTAGCCGTGCGTCCTGCACCCGCACCTGATTGGTAATTTGGCCGTAATTGAAGATGTTCCATTGCAGCGCCGGACCGAAGTTGGCGGTGCGGCTTTTCCACAAAAAAACATCGCCCAGAGCAAACGAGCCGACATCGCTGGATAGCAAGCCGAAAGTGCCGGTGAGTGAAAGTGCGGGATAGAGAGCGGCCTTGGTTACGCCAATGCTGGCGGATTGAGCGGCTGCCTGCCATTCAGCATGGCGGACGTCGGGCCGACGCCGCAGCAGTTCGGCGGGTATGCCCACGGCTACTTTTGCCGGAGGTGCCGGGATTTGCGCGGTCCCGGCCAGCAATTCGTTCATTCGGCTGGGCGGCATACCCAATAGAACGCTAAGCGCATTCTGTTGCTGGCGTAGCCCGATTTCCAGGGTAGGGATGGAGGCCTGTGTGTTTGCCAGCACTGTTCTGGCCTGTTCGACATCGCGCTCCGAGGTTGTGCCGCCGTTATAGCGGATTTCTGCAATATTCAGGCTTTCCTTTTGGGTCTCGACATTCTGCCGGGCAATGCTCAAGCGTTTTTCCAGCGTTCGGATAGTGACGTAAGCCGTGGCTACATCGGCAGTGAGACTAACCAGTGCGTTGTTATAATCGGCCACTGCCGCCTGAAACCCGGCATCCGCCGATTCAATGGCGCGGCGGAACTTTCCCCAAAAATCAATTTCCCAACTGGCGGTCAACCCCAGCTGGGTTTGGGCGTAATCGAATATCCGGGAGAAAGCGGCTTGCGAGGCGCGTTCGCTGAGGTGCACTTTGTTTAGCGAGCCGGTTAATTGCTGGTTTTGCGGATAGAGATCCCCGATCGCGACGCCCAGTTGAGCGCGGGCTTCGAGAACGCGTACTCCGGTTATGCGGATGTTGAGATTTTCGCGGTAGGCGTGATCAATTAACCGGTCCAGAATCGGGTCATTGAATGTTTTCCACCACTTTTGATCATGGGTAGAGGTCGTTTTAAGCCGCTTGTCCTCTGCTTCCAACCATTGGCTAGCCGTTTCGGTAGCTGGACGAACATAGTCCGGTCCGACCATGCAACTGGAGAGCAACAGAAAAACCAACGGCCAAACCGGGTAAAACCCAGCGAGGTTCACGTCCCATCGCATCATTAACTCCTAAGTGCTTTGATTTAGCGCTTGCAGTCCGGCACTCCAGCCGCACTGGATATTTTCGCATGCGTCCGGCGTGTCATAGTCAATCACGCTGCCATAACTTAAGGTTTATTAAGATATATTGTCAGTTTTTGCGCTACCGAAAACAGCCTTGGAGTTGACTTGCCGGGATCCCGTTTTTTGGCATGTCTATATCGTCGAGTATTTACCGGTTTTTTGTATAGCGATCCAACACAACTTGTAAAAATTCATAATCGAAGTATCTCTTGTTTATGAATCATGATAAATCCGCACAACTACTTATAAGCCAACATCATTGACAGCTTTTGCGGCCACTGATTCACCAACCACAGCCGTGCCCGATTACCGTTGTAGATTGAGTCATTTGAGACGGGTTGATGCTGTTTGACTGTTTTCCGGATCAATGGACATGCATGGCTGTCGAACTTTGAAGTTATCCGGGTATAATCGAGCAAAAAATCAAAGTTAAATTCATATGTCCAAAGATAACCACAAGCCCGGCTCTTTATTTTTAGCCGCGAACCTATCGGTTCGATCTTATGCTTGGGTGCTTCAACTTCTGGGCCTGACTGCCGCTTATTTTATAACCGGTAAACTCGGTACTTTTTTAGCTATTCCTCCTGGTTATGCAACGGCCATCTGGCCGCCTTCCGGTATCGCGTTGGCGGGCATTCTGATATACGGATACCGGGTTTGGCCGGGTATCCTGCTAGGCTCTTATCTGGTTAACCTCTCGACCGCATTAGGGACCGGCTCTGCTTCGGAAACGCTAATATCAGTCGCTGCTACATTGGCTATCGGCGGCGGAGCAAGCTTACAAGCTGTCGTAGGCGCTTATTTAGTCAGGCGCTTTACCGGTTTTCCAAACTCGCTGACCAGAGAAAAAGAAGTCTTTCGACTCTTTCTTTTCGGCGGACTCTTAAGCACCCTGGTCAATTCGACTATCGCAGTCTCGACGCTCGTCGCTGCAGGGCGGGTTCCGGCTGTAAGTTTTCCGGCCAATTGGGGGACCTGGTGGATGGGGGATGCGTTAGGGGTGTTTATTTTTAGCCCGCTTGTCTTGGTCTGGGCGCAACAGCCCGGCGAGCTTTGGCGCAATAGGCGCATGGCAATAACCCTTCCCGTTATCGCGATGTTTGCACTGACAACGGCCGCGGTTTTTTATGAGGCTCAAAACAACAGTGATCGGTTAAAGCATGAGTTCGATCAGCAGTCTGCGGAGCTGGGTGTCGCATTGGAAAAGTCGATTTCGACGCACTTAAACATATTACGTGCTCTCGGCAGTTTCTATTCGGCTTCGGCAACGGTCGATAGGGAAAGCTTCCGAATCTTCGTTGCTCATTCACTCGATAATTTCAAAGGAATTCAGGCGCTGGGATGGAATCCCCATATTCTGTCATCCGAACGGGATGCATTCGAACGTAGCGTTCGAAACGAAGGCTACCTAAACTTTCAGTTCACAGAACGGAATCTCGGCAAACAGCTTGTGCCCGCTGCGAGCCGCCCGGAATATGTCCCGGTCGGTTTTATCGAGCCTTACAGGGGCAATGAAACCGCATTGGGTTACGATGTGTATTCCGATGCGTTGCGACGTGAAGCTATTGATAGGGCGAGAGATAGCGGGGAAATCGCCACGACTGCCAGAATTACATTAGTTCAGGAACGCGGAGATCAGTATGGCGTTATCGCGTTTATGCCTCTTTACCGTAAAGGCTTGACGCATCAGACGGTGGAAGAGCGGCGTAACACTATTTCAGGTTATACGGTTGCGGTATTCAGGGGCGAAGACATCGTGACTGCCGCACTCAAAGACCTGAATCCCGAAAGACTGTCGTACAGGCTTATTGATCAGGGAGCTCCGGCTGGAGAGCAATTAATTTTTTCCAGCGATCAGAAGCAGCTAAAGCCGCTTGTCCTGCTGGAAAAGGGGCTTTTCGGAACAAACGTTTCTCTTGTGAGCCGTTTAGTCATGCCGATCGGCGGCCGCCAATGGTTGTTTGAGATCGTGCCTTCACAGGATTATTTTGCCTATCATCGCTCGGATAATGCATGGCTGATTTTATTGGTTGGCCTGTTGCTGACCAGCATGGGCAGCGCATTCGCACTGGTAATCTCCGGTCGCGGAAGTCTGCTCCGGCAGCTGGTGGATGAACGCACTGCGGCTTTAGCGCAAAGCGAGGAGCGTTTTCGTTCTACTTTCGAGGGTGCCCCTGTCGGCGTTGTTAATGTATCGTTTGATGGCCGTTTTTTAGAAGTTAATCAAGGATTCTGCGATTTGGTCGGTTACAGCCGTAATGAGCTTCTGACCATGACATTTATACAAGTGACACATCCCGATTATTGCCAGTCCGGTGCCGATAAGATACGGCAAACCCTGGCGGGCGAGATTACCGGCTTCAATGTGGAAAAAAAGTATCTGCGTAAAGACGGCGGATTCGTTTGGGGCAATTTATCGGTAAAGTTGATCCGTCATTCCGATGGCGTTCCGGATTACTTTGTTGCGGTTATAGAAAATATCGATCATCGTAAAAAAGCAGAGGCGGTGCTGAAAGAGAATGAAGTTTTTAAGCAAGCCATCCTGAATTCAGTTGTTGCCGAAATAGCCGTATTGGACCACGATGGCGTAATCTTGGCGGTCAACGAGCCTTGGCGGCGTTTTGCGCTGGAAAATACTGACAACTCCTGCATGCCGGTAGTAAACACAGATGTCGGAGCCAATTATCTGGCCATCTGCGAGGCAGCAGGTACAGATTGTTCGGCAGAGGGCGCGATGGAAGCCTACGATGGCATTCGGGCCGTGCTGGATGGCCGTTTGCCCTGCTTCAGCCTGGAATATCCATGTCATTCACCACAGCAACAACGCTGGTTCAGCATGAGCGTTACGCCTATGGGAGATATTGCACAGGGCAGTGCGGTCATCACGCATATGGACATCACGACCCGTAAGCAAGCGGAAGAGCAGTTGCGCATAGCCGCCATTGCGTTCGAATGCCAGGAGGGAATCGTGGTGATGGGTGCAAATTGGGAAATTTTGCGGGCAAATCAGGCTTTCACACAGCTTACAGGTTACTTCCAACAGGAAGTTCAGGGAAAAACAATAGCTGTTTTCAGGTCAGACCGGCACCCGCCCTCTTTTTATGACGCGATCAGGGGTGAAGCCCAGCGCACGGGGGTATGGCAGGGCGAATTGTGGCAGCGGCGTAAAAAAGGCGAAGATTATCCGGGACAGGTCATGATTACGGCCGTCAAGGATGAGACCGGGCAGGTCACTCATTACGTCGGCAATATTACCGATGCCACCAACAGTAAGCTGCATGAACAGCAGCGCCTGCTCAACGAGGCCGCACATCGTAATGCCCTGGTGCGTATCGTGCATCATCGTATTAATAATAGCCTGCAAGGCATCACAGGTATAATGTACCAGTTTGCGCAAACGCATCCCGAGGTGAGCGATCCTGTTCATCAGGCTATCAGCCAAGTGCAGAGCATTTCGGTCATCCATGGATTGCAAGGGCGTGCAGTCACCTCATTGGTACGGGTATGTGAGCTGACTGGAGCCATAGCGGCAGGCGTTGAGTCGATATGGAAAAAGCCCGTTATTGTCGACATTGCCGATGGCTGGATGCCTTATATTATTACCGAAGAGGAAGCGGTACCTTTGGCGCTGGTATTGAACGAGCTGATCTGGAATGCGCTCAAACATGGCGGGATAGAGGGGCATGTCGGAATCATGCTCAGTCATCAACCATACCCGGACCCGGTTCGGGTGACCATCCGCAATACCGGCCTGATCCCGCCCGGATTCGGCTTGGAGGATACAACGGCCTTTGGCACCGGCTTACAATTGGTCGGGGCGTTATTACCGCGAGCAGGCGCTAGATTGGCTTGGGCACAACAGGGTGAGATTGTCGTTACCACGCTGGGCTTGGATGAGCCCGTTATTCAACAGGAACCGGTCCATGAACTCCAACAATAACAGACAACAAAGCCTTTTATTGGTCGACGACGAACGACTGGTGCTGGCGACCGTTGCCCAAGGGCTGTCCAGAGCCGGTTATAACGTCAATACCGCAGAATCCGTGGACGAGGCCGAAGCTCTGCTGGCAGGTGGAGAGCGGCCGGACCTGGCCATTCTTGATGTTAGTATGCCCGGCAGGAGCGGGCTGGAACTGGCGGAGCGGCTGTATTCATTCGACGATATTCCTTTTATGCTGTTGACCGCCTACAGTGATCAACAGATCGTTGAGCAAGCGGCCGCCTGCGGTGCGCTGGGCTACCTGGTGAAGCCGGTCGATACGCGGCAATTGGTACCGGCGATTGAGGCCGCTCTGGCCCGCGCCTCAGAGCTTAAAGGTTTGCGGGTGACTGGGCAGCAGTTGCAGAACGCTCTCAACAGTGAACGTGAGATCAGCATTGCGATCGGTATCACCATGGTGCAATACCGGCTTGGACGCAAGGCAGCCTTTGAGCTGTTACGCAAAACTGCGCGCAGCCAGCGCCGCAAACTGGCGGAACTTGCGATAGATGTTATCAACGCGAGTGAAAACCTGAATCTTGGAAGTTAGCTAAAATATACTTTGATTTTAGATTATATGTAGGATATAACTTACGCAACGATTTCGGTTTGCCCCAGACCCCCGCGCCGAATCTTTGAGGCCCAGAACACGCCTCGTTAAGCTACCCGTAGTTTTTTCATAAACGGGAATTGACGAAAAATGCCCCCAAAAGGCAGGAGACACGCGTGTTCAAACAATTTGTAATTGGCTTTGCCGGTCAATATCTCCATACTCTGATTGATATATCGTTGGCGGTATCCGTATGATTGCCATCCATCAATCCGGGGAGCTCCTACAGATCACCATTAGTGGCGAATGTACTTTCGACGTCGTCCGAGAACTGTGGCTGATATGTAAAATCCAACTGCACGAAAGTAAGATCAGCCGTATTGAAATCCTGCTCAAAGAGGTGACGTCTTTCAACAACAGCGTCATCGACGCGATGTTTTTGATCTCGAACTGGGTATATGGCAATTTCCATATTTATGTGAACGATTGCTGTCCTCCTCCCTTCATACCCTCCTCACTACCTGCCAAATTGAGGTAGATGCGATGATTAACCAAATTATTGGATTTGTCAGCGGTAATGGATGGATGCCGGGCTTGTTCTGGTCCTATGCGCTTTCCGAAGCGCTGGTTATACCGGTTTATTATTCCATCGCTTTTGCACTCGCTTATTCCGTCTGGCGCCATAAGAACCTGAAGTTCCGCTGGGTTTATTTGATGCTCGGGGCTTTCATCCTGGCATCCGGCACGGCTCATTTACTGTCAATCGTGCTGTTGCGGCAACCGCTTTACCCGCTGGATGCCCACATCAAAGCGATTGCGGCAGTAATCGCTATTACCACAGCGATTTACCTGGTGCGGATTATTTCACAAGCCTTGCGTTTGCGGACTCAGGAAGAACTGGAAAAGAAGATCAAAGACTGTCATTTGGCGTTGCAGGAAAAAGATTACAAATTACAAACACTCAGCGAACAGTTTGCCGCTCTGATAGAGACAATCCCGGACGCCCTTTTTATTAAGGATGGCGAGGATAGATTAGTGATTGCCAATGAGGTCGCCAAGCAATTGTTCAAATTGCACGATATTGCCTGGCAAGGCAAGACCGGTAAAGAGCTTCCCGCAATATGTCCGGAGCTGCACGGCATGTGTGAACAATGCTTCACAAACGATAACTCCACCTGGAATGAACGCAATGCGCTTGTTTCCGAAAACGACTTTACTATGGAAGATGAAGCCGGCAATCATCGTGAGTTTTCAGTGCTTAAGGCACTATTTTTCAGGGAGAACGGCGAACGAAAAGGCATGGTCGTTATGGGTCGCGACAAAACCGATTTCCGGCTGGCCGAGCAGGAACTGCGGATTGCCGATATAGCAATTGAATCGCAAGAGGGCATCATTATCACCGATAGGGATCAACGAATCTTACGTGTAAATCGCGCTTTTACCCGGCTTACCGGATACAGCGCCGAAGAAGTGATCGGGAAAACACCGGCTATTTTGAAGTCAGGCTGCCATAACGAAGCTTTTTACCAGGCCATGTGGGAAAAATTGAGACTGGAGAAGACCTGGCAAGGAGAAGTTTGGGATCGACGTAAAAGCGGCGACATCTACCCCAAGTGGCTTACCATCAACGCAGTGGTCGACCCCGTTGGGCGAGTCAGTCATTATGTCGGCTCATTTAGCGACTTGAGCGAACATAAAGATGCACAGGCGGCCATTCACCGCCTCGCATTTTACGATCCCCTGACGGATCTTCCGAATCGGAGATTGTTTAACAATCAACTGGACCTGGCAATGTCCGTTAGCGTCTGTAACCAGCACTATGCGGCAATCATGATGATTGACCTGGACAACTTCAAGGCTATCAATGATGCCCAAGGCCATGCAATGGGTGACCAGTTGCTGGCTGAAGTGGCGCAAAGATTGAAATCCTGTGTACGCCAAGGCGATACCTTGGCGCGCTTGGGCGGCGACGAGTTTGTGATCATCCTGGAAAATCTGGACAAGGAGGACAGTCAAGCCGCTACGCAGGCCCAAGCAGTAGGCGAAAAGATCCTGAATGCGCTGAATCAGCCTTATCTGCTGAATGGAGACAAACACTATACTTCAGCCAGTATCGGCATCAGCCTGTTTATCAATTACGACGTCACCCGCGAGGAAATACTCAAGCGCGCCGATGCCGCGATGTACCAGGCTAAAAGCGCGGGTCGAAATACGTTGCGCTTATTTGATCCCGATATGCAAGCCTCGCTGGAATCACGTATGACGTTAGAGATCGAGCTACGCCATGCATTGGCGCAAAATCAGTTCCAGCTTCATTACCAGATTCAGGTAGACAATTCAGGCGAGATCATCGGTGCGGAAGCCTTGTTGCGCTGGAAGCATCCGCAGCAAGGGCTGATGACCCCAGACCGGTTCATCCCGCTCGCCGAGGAGTCGGGGTTAATTCTGCCGATTGGCGACTGGGTACTACGCACTGCTTGCCTGCAACTCAAGGCATGGGCGGACAACTCAGCGACAAAGGACTTGCAACTCGCCGTCAATGTGAGTGCATATCAGTTCAGCCAGCCCGGCTTCGTCAACCAGTTGTGCAAGATTTTGATAGAAACAGGCGCCAACGCAACAAGGCTTAAGTTGGAGCTAACCGAGAGCCTGTTAATGCACAACATCACTGACACCAGCGAGAAGATGGAAGCGTTGAAACCGCTGGGTATCCGGTTTTCTATGGATGATTTCGGCACCGGTTACTCTTCGCTCAGATACTTGAAGACGCTACCTATCACTCAACTGAAAATCGATCAATCGTTCGTGCGCGACATCATCATAGACCCGAGCGATGCGACGATCGTAAAAACCATTATCAGCATGGCCGACAACCTTGGGCTTAACGTGATAGCCGAAGGCGTGGAGACCGAGGAACAGCGCGCTTGCCTGGAACGCCTGGGCTGCTTTGCCTATCAGGGTTATTTGTTCAGCAAACCGGTACCGCTGGCCGAGTTTGAGGCTCTGTTGAGCTTAGCCTGGACTCAGACACGATCAATACAAGATCTGTTAAAAAGCGCCCGTTCTTGAGAAGAGCCTGATTAGAAAATTTATAAATTAATATTTAAAAAAGGAAATTCGCGATGAAAATCAATACGCCGGTAAACGATGTGGAGTATATCCTCGCAGAGCATGACTCTATTGTTTCCAAGACTGATTTAAAGGGAGTAATTACTTATATTAACGAAGACTTTCTCCGGGTTAGCGGGTTTGCCAAAGAAGAATTAATCGGTGCGGATCATAATATAGTTCGCCATCCCGATATGCCGCCCGAAGCATTTAAGGATATGTGGCAATCGCTAAAAGAGCGCCGTCCATGGACCGGCATCGTTAAAAACCGTTGCAAAAACGGCGATTATTATTGGGTCGTCGCCACTGCCACGCCCATTTACGAAAACCAGCAGCTGACCGGCTATATATCGGTGCGCAGCAAACCCGGTTATCAGCAGATTAAAGCGGCACGTGCCGCCTACAAAATGCTCCGCGAAGGCAATGCGGGCAATCTGAAAATCCGGGATGGAAAGATCATCAAATCAACTGTCCTGGAGAAACTTAATATATTTAAAGACTTCAGTATCAAAACCCGTTTGACATTTGTTATTGGTTTGTTGTCCGCTCTGATGATGATCGTTGGTGGTATGGGCCTACTGGGTATGAACAAAGCTAATGAAGGTCTGAGAACAGTATATGAAGATCGTACGGTTCCTATGGCCCAGATTGCTTCTATCCAGAAGCTGTTGTTGACCAACCGGCTGCGCATTACCGCTGTCCTTATCAATCCAACGCCGGAGATAATTCAGCAATACACAGCCGAGGTGGAACAAAACATCGCGGAAATCGATAAGGCTTGGATTGCTTACATGAGCACTTATCTCACACCCGAGGAAAAGAAACTGGCTGAAAAATTCGTCGAAGACAAAAAGCGCTTGGTAATGGAAGGCATGGACCCTGCGGTTACAGTACTACGCGCCAACGACATCAGTCAGGCTAACAAAATCATTGTGGATAGAATTCGTCCGCTCTATGAACCTGTTGCAGAGAGTATTCGAAGTCTTATGCAGTTACAGGTAGACGTCGCTAAACAGGAGTTTGAGACAGCGCAATTACGCTACACAGATATTCGTAATATTACTGTCGGGTTGATTGCGGCCGGCATTGTTTTGGCGCTGTGGCTGGGCATAACACTGATCCGCGCCATTATACGTCCGCTGGATGCCGCTATCGGGAACTTCGGCCAAATAGCTCAAGGTAACTATAACAATACCATTGACGTTGAAAACCGGAATGAAGTCGGTAAGCTACTGGAAGCGCTTAAATCAATGCAGATTAAACTCGGTTTTGACATGGCGGAAAGCAAACGCCTTACCGATGAGAACTTGCGCATTAAAATCGGCCTGGATAACGTCAGTACCGGCGTGATGATTGCGGACAGCGCCCACAATATCATTTACGTCAATAAATCGGTAGTCGATATCCTCAGCAAGGTCGAAACGGACATTCGCAAACAATTGCCGGATTTCTCGGCAGCCACGCTAGTCGGCACCAATATTGATATTTTTCAGGCCAATCCTGAGCATCAACGGCAATTGCTTTCGACTTTAACCAACACTTACGTCGTCAGCATGGATGTTGGCGGCCATTCTATGGTCGTGACTGCCAGTCCGGTAATTAACGAACAGGGCCAACGATTAGGCGCAGTAGCCGAATGGAAGGATCGGACTGCCGAAGTCGTCGTGGAAAAAGAGGTCGCTGATATTGTGCAGGGTGCTGTCATGGGCGATTTTACCAAGCGCATCAGAATGCAGGATAAGGAGGGGTTCTTCAGACAACTGGGCGAAAATCTCAATCAGCTGATGGAGACCAGCGAAATCGGTCTTAATGAAGTCGTACGAGTGCTCAATGCGCTGTCCCGTGGCGACTTGACGGAAAAAATCACTAACGATTATTACGGGACTTTTGGACAACTCAAGGATGATTCCAATACTACAGTGGAAAAACTGAAAGAAATCGTCAATAACATTAAAGATGTTACTAACAACATTAATACCGGTGCCAAAGAAATTGCCGCAGGCAACAATGATCTGTCTCATCGTACCGAAGAGCAGGCCGCCAGCCTGGAACAAACAGCCGCCAGCATGGAACAGTTGACTTCTACCGTTCAGCAAAATAGTGCAAGCGCCAAACATGCGAGCGAGCTTGCGGTTAATGCATCAGACATCGCGGGGGAAGGGGTTAAAGTAGTTAGCGAAGTCGTCACGACCATGGAAGATATTAACGAGGCTTCACGTAAAATCGGAAACATTATCTCGGTGATCGACGACATCGCGTTCCAGACCAATATACTTGCGCTTAATGCCGCCGTGGAAGCGGCTAGAGCCGGTGAACAAGGCCGGGGGTTTGCCGTGGTGGCTGTAGAAGTGCGCAATCTGGCGCAACGCGCCGCCGCCGCTGCCGGAGAGATTAAAAACCTCATTGACGATTCGGTAGATAAAGTGGCGGACGGTACTAAATTGGTCGCCCAAGCCGGCTTAACCATGGAAGAAATAGTGAACTCAATCCGTGGCGTTACAGCCATGATGACTGATATCAGCTCTGCTTCAGTTGAGCAAACATCCGGTATCGAGCAAGTCAATCAAGCCATTGCCCAAATGGATGACGTAACCCAGCAAAACGCCGCCTTGGTAGAACAAGCCGCCGCGGCGGCGGAATCACTAGAAGAGCAGGCGCAAAACCTGGTTAGCACAGTCGGAAGTTTTAAAATAGATGAATATTCAAACAATGCTCACAATTATCTGGAGGACTTGGAGGAAATAATTAAAGAACCAAGGGCGACTCGAGCAAAAGCGCATAAAAGTTCAACGGCTATCAAACCGAAACTCATGATGCAAGCTATTGATAGCGACGAGTGGGAAGAGTTTTAAAGTTATGATGTGGAGATGAAGCAAATGATGTGCGCCGCTGTGGTTCGAAAAAAAACGTTCGGTTCGAGTTCACAATCAGCGCTCGGGTGGGGGCCGATTGACTGTTTAAATGGGGTCTAAAACTGATTTAATGCAGTCGTTTGAGTTTGGCTACAGGTGGTAAAAAATCCGGAAAATCGCTATGCGAGGCGATAGCCGGTAGCTTGAAATCAGTTAATATGCGAGGATAATCGGCATTCAACAGTTCCCCTGGAATGCTTATGAACCCTACAGACTTTTTGACTTCCGCTTACGGGGTACGGATACCCCGCATTATTTACGGCACAGCCTGGAAGAAAGACAGCACGGCGGCGCTGGTAGAACAAGCTGTCGGGCTGGGCTTTCGTGGCATCGATACCGCTTGTCAGCCCAAGCATTACAACGAAGCGGGTGTCGGCGACGGCGTGGCCGCTTGCCTGCATAACGGGCTGGATCGCAGTGAGCTTTACCTGCAAAGTAAATTCACGTCATTGAGCGGACAGGATCCGCTGCAAGTCCCTTATGATCCGAAAGCAGGACTCGGCGAGCAAGTCGCACAATCATTCCAGACTTCACTGAAAAATCTGCAAACCCCTTACCTGGATTGCCTGGTGCTGCATTCACCCTTGGCAAGCTATCCGCACACATTGGAAGTGTGGCAGGCAATGGAGCGTATATTTCACAGCGGCGCGGTTAAACAGCTGGGGATCAGCAATTGTTATGATCTCCAGCTGTTTGAGCTTTTGTATAAGGATGCGAAGATCAAACCGGCTGTTATCCAGAACCGGTTTTATGCCGAGACCGGGTACGACCGGGCCATCCGCGATTTTTGCCGGGAACAACGGATAATTTACCAAAGCTTTTGGACATTGACCGCCAATCCCAATGTATTGGGAAATCCGACCCTGCAAGCTCTGGCGGCTAAATACCGGTGCCACGCCGCTCAAATATTTTTCCGTTTTTTGATCCACATCGACATTATTCCGTTAACCGGCACTACATCGGAAAGTCATATGCGTGAAGATTTGGCGATCTTTGATTTTGAACTGACTGCCGACGAGTGCGATGCTATCGAGGTGTTGCTTTGAGTAGGACGCTATCGATATACAAGGCCGAAAAGCGCGATGCAGGGCAGATTGCCGCTTTGGTTAACTCGGCTTATCGCGGCGAATCCAGTCGACAAGGCTGGACCACGGAAGCCGATTTGCTGACCGGGCGTAGAACCGACGCTGAAGACATTCTACGGTTAATCTCAAATGACGATTCGATGTTTCTGCTATACAAAGCTGGAGCGGAATTGAGCGGGTCGGTGCATGTGCAGAAACAGGCGGAGCAGGTCGATCTCGGCATGCTGGCAGTCAATCCGTCATTACAGGGAAGAGGCATCGGCAAGCAGCTGTTGGAAGCCGCGGAGCAAGCCGCACTGGAAACCTGGGGCATCAATAAATTGGTTATGACGGTCATCTCACGCAGGGATGAACTGATCGCATTTTATCAGCGGCGCGGTTATCAGCGTACCGGAGCAAGCAAGGAATTTCCGGTGAATCCCGAGCTATGGATGCCTAAAGTTGCAGACTTGCGCCTGGAAATATTGGAAAAAGTCCTGTCAGAGAATCGAAAGCTTTAGCCTTTGCCGGGGCTTAACATCAGTGCAATCATGATAAATAACATTTTAACTCAAGAGAATTTCCAATAATGTTCACACTATCTTCCACATGGAACCTGATTATTTCCACTATTGTGTTTTTGATCGCCGCCAAATATCTTCACCGTTATCTTGATGTTCAGGGAATACCCAAGGGTATGACACGCAGCTTACTGGTATTTTCGCTCGCCTATTTGGCGTCATGGGGATCGGGAGAGATGGTGGACTGGGCCCAGGAAAAAATAGAGGGGCCGCAACCGCAGGTAGCGCAAGGCTCTGACGATCTGTCGCAACTGCTGAAGATACTCGGTCAGGCGCAGTCTTCAAAGGAGCCGGGCTTGAATTAAAAGTTCCTTAAGCGGCATCGGTGGGATGGAGCGTTCCTTTTAAAAGCAGCAGCCGTAGTGTCCGGTAGCATTCAAGCTGTATTCGAAAAATTACCGTGTTTTCAGCTGTTTTTGCAGTACAAGCAAACGATTGTTGGCGGGCATGGCGATATCGTTTAATAAGCTAAAGCCGCCGGATGTCGATAAAGACACTATATCTTCAAAGTTCCTGATGCCGCTGGCGATACTTTGGCTCTTAAGCCAGTGATCGAAAGAGGCATTGCTGTCGCTGGTATAAGCGCGGTTATAGTTAAACGGGCCATAAATACAAACAAGCGCGTTGGGATTCAGGTATTCGGCCAAGCGGGTAAAGAATATCTGTACTTCATCCCAACTCATAATATGCAGCGTGTTGGCGGTAAATAATGCATCGATAGTACAACAGGGCCACACTGTATCGGTGACATCCAGCGTTAATGGCGGTTTCAAATTGTCTAGTTTCGCTTCTTCCCGCCATAAACGGATGCCCGGAATATTTTCGCTTCTATCGGTAGGCTGCCATTCAAGATGCGGCAGGTGTTCGGCAAAATAACAGGCGTGTTGGCCGGTGCCGCTGCCGATTTCCCAAACGGTTGTCGGCTGACAAAAAACGGTTTTAATAATCTGTAAAATGGGATCTTTATTATTTTCGCAGGCTTGAGAAAAAGGTTTATGGGTCATATGTTTAATGGATTAATGTTATTCTGTTGTTTTAACTGTACTGTTTTTAAAAATGGAAGTAAAACAAATCCATAGTCTGGCACAAGTTGATTGTACGGCCTGGAATCGGCTTGCCGGCGATGCTTATCCGTTTTTACGCCATGAGTTTTTATTGGCGCTCGAGCAAAGCGGTTCGGTCTCCGGGCAAACGGGTTGGGAGCCTGCGCATTTGCTGGTTATGGCTGAAGATGAACTGGTCGCTTTTATGCCGTTGTACCTTAAGCGGCATTCCTGGGGCGAATATGTGTTCGATCATCAGTGGGCTCAGGCTTATCAACAGCAAGGTATCGATTATTACCCGAAATGGTTGACTGCGATCCCGCTGACGCCTTGCCAAGGGGCGCGTATTGTTAGTAAAGCGGCTGTCGACCCGGTTGAAGTCATGCCGCTCTTACTGGCTTTTATAAAACAGCGTTCAGATGAGCTGGGTATTTCTTCATGGCATTGCTTGTTTCCTGTCGAGCAGCAGACAGAGCGGCTGCGGTCCATGGGCTTGAGTATTCGCGAAGGTGTGCAGTTTCATTGGTTTAACCGGGGTTATTGCGACTTTAACGATTTCCTGCAAACTTTGAATGCCGGTAAACGCAAAATGATCAAACGCGAACGCCGACGGGTTAGCGAGCAGGGCGTCAGCTTGCTGCGTATTGCAGGGCCGGATATCAGTGAATCGCAATGGCAGGTGTTTTTTCAGTTTTACACGATGACCTATTTAAAAAGAGGGTCGCAGCCTTACCTGAATCCGGCTTTCTTTGAACAAATAGCCGCAACCATGGCTGAGCAGTTATTGCTGGTTCTGGCGGTTAAAGACGGTAACACTATTGCCACAGCATTAAGTTTTGTTGGCACAGATACTTTATATGGCCGCTATTGGGGCTGTCATGAAGAGTACGACAGCCTGCATTTCGAAGTCTGTTATTACCAGGGGCTGGACTATTGTATTGAGCGTGGCTTAAAGCGGTTCGATTCAGGCGCTCAAGGCGAACACAAGATTTCGCGCGGCTTTGAGCCGATTACTACGTATTCCGCGCACTGGATCAAGGATGCCCGTTTTGCAAAGGCGATCGAACAATTTTTAGCTCGAGAGCAAGAAGCCATAAGACTTTATAAGCAGGATGCAGCGTCTTATTTGCCCTTTAAGCAGCTATGACGATGCTATAAAAATGAGCGGAAAATTAGCCAAACAAACCACATCAGTGTAGTGCGGTTGAAAAAAACCGCAGTAAAACGGTTTTTTTCAACCGTTATCCTCCTGCCGATCTAACCGAATAACAATACGCATTGATTTTGTTGATGTTATTTTGGCATCGCAGTTCATGGCATGGATATGGCTTGATAATCTGTAAGTTGCTGTTAAAAGCTACTCTATATTCAATATCTCTGATGTTTAGAGGGTTTATTGAATAAATATTTAATTTATATTTACAGAGGTAAAATCGCGATGATATTTGATATTGTACTTACAGGCGTTTTTTGTATAGCTGTTTTTTATGCTCATGTTTTTATCAAAAAAATAATGACCGGCGAATTAAATTGATAACCGGGCATTTTTGACACATCCTGAGGTCATAGGTAAAGCGGCTTGAATGTCTTGGTTCCTAATAGTTAGTCAAGACATTCAAGCCGCTGTATTTAGAGATCGATAATATTAATCTTAGGCATCCGGCAGGATAGCACCGCCTGATGTGAAGAACCCTATATTTGCCTATTCATCGCTATCAGTTACTTCATTAGGATAAATCTGGACATAGACAATGCGCGATTCATTCATTTTCCTGACCACGACATCGAACTGATTAAATTCAATTCTTTGACCTTCGACCGGAATATCACGCAGTTTGGCCATGATCAGCCCGCCAATCGAGACCTCGTCTTCCAGCTCAAGTTCTTCGTTTTCGATATCAATTCCCATAATCCGTTCCAGCGAGAATATCGGCAGGCTGCCTTTACCGATCAGTGTGCGGTCATCAAGCCGAGTCCAATCATTGTTATTCGGCCGGAACTCGTCGCGTATCTCGCCGACCATTGCACTTAACAAATTATCCAGCGTAATGAAGCCTTTCGGTTTTTGCCCTTTTTGTCCGATGATTGCAAAATGCGAAGCGCCCATGCGGAATTGACGGAATAGTTCCAGCGCGGGCGTATGCGGCAAGATGTATTGGATAGGCCGCAAGTAATGACTTAAGTCATCGATCGTTTTGCCTTCTTGCTGGGCGAAAAACAAATCTTTTAAATGAATCACGCCTAACACATCGATACCATTAGCGTCGAAATAGGGATAACGGCTGAAGCGTTTTTGAGACACGGTTTGCAGGTTTTTTTGCAATGACGCGTTGCAGTGCAATGCCGCGATCTCATGAATAGGGCGCATCAGGTCGGACACCTCCAGTTCGCTGAAATCAAGCGTTTTCGCCAGAATATTCCATTCGTCCCGGGTAAATCGATCATCCGGGAGGTTGCTGCGTAAAATAAGTTTAAGTTCGTGCGCCGAGTAGTGGGCATCGTGGCCATGAACATCACTTAGACCGAATATGCGCAGCACTAAATTGGCGCTGGAGTTCAGCAGCCAAATCGCAGGATACATCAGCCAATAAAACCCGTAGAGCGGCACCGCGCTCCATAAGCCGATTTTTTCAGGGTTTCGAATCGCCAGTGATTTGGGTGCAAGTTCGCCGACGACAATGTGCAGAAACGAGATCAGGGTAAAGGCGAAAGCGAACGAAATGCCGTGCACCATTTCCGGTGACTTGATATCAATTCTGTCGAACACAGGCTCCAGAAGATCAGCGAACGCAGGTTCGCCGATCCAGCCCAAGCCCAGCGAAGCGAGCGTAATGCCCAGTTGGCAAGCCGATAAATAGGCATCGAGTTTTGCGTGTACCAGTCCTAAAATGCGTCCACGCAAACCTTGTGTTTTAACAATCGAACGGATGCGCGTTTGCCGCAGTTTGACCAGGCCGAACTCTGCGGCTACAAAAAAACCATTGAGCACAACCAGCAATAAAGCTGCAATGATCGGGAGAAAATTATTCATATCGCCTTAAGTTTTAATGGGAAGAATGTAGTGATGTCGTCGTCGAGCAAGCGTAAGGATGGCTGCTATTAAAGGTAGTATGCGGAATCAATACAAGATAAATATCAAACAGAATGCATAAATTTAACCGTATTTGGCTAAGAATGCGTTTTATCAGCCTATTCTTGTAGATAAGTGTGTTCCCGATAATGTCGGCTATGCCGGACAAAGCCGACTGCTGTAACCAGCATCAAGGCGGCAAAAAACCAGAAATACTCGGCTCCGGCGAGGCGGCTGGAACCGTCCGGGTTTTCAATGAAAAAATTCACCGCACTGGTAAACAAATTCCCGAGTGCAACTGCCCCTAGATAAAACGACATTACCAATGATTTCATCGTCCTCGGCGCTTGCGTATAGGAAAACTCCAGACAGGTGATCGACACCATGACCTCGGCGGAAGTCAGCAACAGGTAGGCCGGCAATTGCCAGCAGATATTAGGAGGGTTCCCTGCATCTATGCGCATTTGAATGTAAGCGACCAATACAAACGACAATACGGTGATAAACAAACCGATCGCGATTTTGTTCATATAACTTAAGTGCAACAGCCTGCCCATCGCCGGGTATAGCTGTTTGTAAAACAACGGCGTGAGCAGCACAATCAGCAACGGATTGGCGGCCTGAATCTGCGAGGGTAATATCTCGATGCCGAATACATGTCTATCCATTTGCTGTGCCTGCAAGACCCAGGATGAGCCGTTTTGGTCGAATAAAGCCCAAAACATCGCAATGAACAAATAAATCCCGCTTAACCGTCCCAGACAGCGCAAACCTTCACCGCTCAGGGCCTCGCGTACGAAACCCATACCGGCGGGGGGTATATGTACAAACCGGTATCGCCCGGACCAGAATATCACCGTTGCCAGCAGCATCAATACACCCGGTACTGAAAACGCGACCGATGCACCATAAGTTTTGAGTAGCCAAGGCACCAGCAACATAGAGACAAACGCACCTAGGTTAAGCGTCAAATAAAACCAACTGAATACCTTGCTAAGCCAATGCTGATTTTTGACTCCAAACTGGTCGCCGACATGAGCGGATACGCAGGGTTTAATACCGCCGGCACCCAATGCGATCAGGGCTTGTCCTACTAAAAGACCTGTTCGTGTATCATCCAGTGCCAGACAAAAATGGCCTAAGCAATAGACTATCGATAATAAAATGATTGTCCGGTACTTGCCCAATAAGCCATCGGCCAGTAACGCACCTAAAAAGGGTGTGAAATAAGTGATGGAGACGAATAGATGGAAATAGGCTTTAGCTTCGTTTGCAGCCATAGGCGCAAGCCGGCCGTCGGCATTCATCAGGTATTGAGTCATGAATACGACCAAAATCGCCCGCATGCCGTAATAGCTAAAGCGTTCGGCAAGCTCGTTGCCAATGATGAAAGGAATGCCGGGGGGTATCTCTGTGGAAGAAATCGGGGCTGTATGGTATGGGGTTTTCATGGAATTATACGCCTCAAAATTTTGATGTCATTTTCGCACATTTTCGAAAATGCTGAGTAACGCTGAACGAAAGAGAGGCATTCAAATGAAATAAGGCGAGCTGGAAATGAGTATTGGCTGCTTAGTCGAGCTATAACTGAATCGGCCCGGATTTCCGGGCCGATTCTTTTACTTATTTCCAATAGCTGGAATTATATTACTTAACTTTAACCAGTTCCTTGTCGCCGCTGGAAAAGTGGCATTTGCTTACGGTAAAGGTCTCGCAATCTTTCGATTCTTCGACCTTCGCACCGCTTGGGCTAAGTTTAATTTTCAGCTCGCAGAAACTGGCTGCGCTTTCAGAATGTTTTTTCATGACCAATTCGTTTTCACCTGTACTTTTGGCTTTACCGGAAATAGTCTCGGAACAGTGAGTGCTGTCGGCCGCAGATTCAAAGTCAACATCAGTACTGACCGTATAGTCGTCGCTGATTTTGGTGACTTTCAGGTGACGAACATAGTCGCCGTCACGCAATACATAATGATCGGTAGCGGCGCTTACGTTACCCGAAATCAGCATCGCAATAGCCAGAAACAAACTTTTTTTCATAATGTTACCTCTTGTTTGATTAAAATTTTGATCAACATGGTAGCAGGCAGGGTTTGTTGCTGTTCATGTCGTCGTGGGATGTACTTGGCACAACTCGAATTATTGTACCCGATTGCAGGCCGTTACTAAAAGGCGATGCAATGATGATGGCCTATTCATACTCATAAAAAATAGCGCGCCATGACGGTATAGACGGCGGGGCGGTTGAGCATATTTAAGAGTGAATGCAGGTTACTGGATGTGCTTAAGACTTGCGCCTTTTTTGGCACTTGCGGAACGACGGTTAACAGGCAAATAACGAATTGGCGTAGGATTCTTGCTAATCAGGAATAAAATTAATGAGATATAATTAGAGATCGTAAATAATCGGTTTCCTTTTCTTGCCTTGGACTGTTCAATACAGAATGACTAAGCATATTTTTTTAACTCACACATAGCTACTGTCCAATGGCTAACAATTTAATTTTCTCTCCTAAAGTCCCGCAAAAAAAAGACCAAACATTCATCTGGACCGGGCTAACCGGCTGCGGTGATTCTCTGGCGTTGGCTTCGGCCATTAAAAATGAAGATCGCCTGTTTATTATCGTTACGCCGGATAATCAGACCGCATTGCGTATTGAGCATGAGCTATCGTTCTTTTTACAAAATGAACACTCCATTTTGCATTTTCCCGATTGGGAAACATTGCCTTACGATGTTTTTTCACCGTTGCCGGAAATTATCTCGGAACGCTTGAAAACGCTGGCTTTGTTGCCTCAGGTGAAACGCGGCGCGCTGGTGGTTTCGGTGACGACATTGATGCACCGGTTGGCGCCCCGCGAGCATGTCCTGGCGAACAGTTTTGCAGTCGAAGTGGGCGATGATTTTAATCTGGAACTGAACCGCGTGAAGTTGGAAAGCGTCGGCTATCACTGCGTTTCGCAAGTCTATCAGCACGGTGAATTTGCAGTCAGGGGGGCGATAGTCGATTTGTTCCCGATGGGCAGTAAAGCGCCGTATCGTATTGAATTATTCGATGAGGAAATTGAATCTATCCGCACTTTCGATCCTGAAACGCAGAGGTCGTTGGAAAAAATTGAGCGGATTCAGCTGTTTCCGGCACGGGAGTTTCCGTTTACCGATGAGTCTATCAAGCATTTTCGGCAGGCTTTCAGGGATGCTTTTCCGGAAAGTTCGCCTAAAAATCATTTTTACCAGGATGTCAGTAAAGGCATTACACCCGGCGGTATTGAATATTATTTGCCGCTATTTGTAGACCAAATGGCGTCATTGTTCGATTATCTGCCTAAATCGGCGGTTTTGGTGATGTCGGACAGTTTTGACATGACATCGCGCGCTTTTTATGCCGAAGCCGAGGACAGGTTTCAGCAAAGAAAATACGATGTTGACAGGCCTTTACTAAAACCGGAACTGTTGTTTTTATCGACTGATGAACTGGCGCAAAGGACTGGGGCGTTTGCGCATGTCACTGTCGATTACACCGGAGCAAAAAAAGATCAGCAAGACAGCATTGTTTTCAATTGTCATCCATTACCCAATGTAACCGTCGACACAAAATTGGAGCAGCCTGCCCAGGCATTGCAGCAATTTGTAAACGGTTTTGCCGGCAAGATTTTATTTGTTTCGGAATCGGCGGGTCGCCGCGAAGCCTTAATGGAAAAATTAAGGCATTACAAAATTACCGTCAAGCAGGTTGAAAGCTGGGACAAGTTTCTTCAGTCCGAAATATCGCCGTGCCTTCTCGTGGCACCGATGGATCAGGGCTTATGGCTCGACAGTCCAGCGATTGCGATTATTACCGAAAGCCTGTTGTCCGGCGAGAAAGTTCAGCAACGGCGCAGGCGGCGCAAGTCTGCGGCGCATGAGCTGGAAAATATCGTCAATAACCTCAATGAGCTGACCATCGGTTCTCCGGTCGTGCATCAGGAGCATGGCGTCGGCCGCTACTTAGGATTGCAGACGCTTGAGATAGGCGGCGTCGCGTCGGAGTTTCTGACCCTGGAATACGCCAATCACGACAAGCTTTATGTGCCGGTTTCGGCCTTGCATGTCATCGGCCGCTACACCGGCATGAGCGCGGAAAATGCGCCGTTGCACAAGCTGGGCGGCGATCAGTGGAGTAAGGCCAAGCAAAAAGCCATTAAGCGCATCCGCGATGTCGCCGCGGAATTGCTGGAGATTCATGCCAAAAGAGCGGTCAAGCAAGGCCATGCTTTTGCGGTTGAAAATGTCGAATATGCGGCTTTTGCCGATGCGTTCCCGTTTGAAGAAACGCCGGATCAGCAGACGGCTATCGAAGCGATACTGGAAGACATGGCCAGTCCTCATCCGATGGACAGGGTGATTTGCGGCGATGTCGGTTTCGGTAAAACCGAAGTGTCGATGCGGGCTGCATTTATTGCGGTGCAAAACGGCAAGCAGGTCGCGGTTTTGGTACCGACTACCTTGCTGGCGCAGCAGCATTACCAGAATTTTCGCGACCGCTTTGCCGATTGGCCGGTCCGCGTCGAAGTGCTGTCGCGCTTTGTCAGCCCCAAACAGCAAAAAGAGATTACCGACGACCTGGAGCAGGGCAAGGTCGATATCGTCATCGGTACGCATAAGTTATTGTCGAAAGAGATCAAATACAAAGCGCTGGGCTTGGTGGTGATCGATGAGGAGCACCGGTTTGGCGTCACGCAAAAAGAGCATTTCAAAAAGCTGCGCAACGAACTGGATATGCTGACCCTGACCGCAACGCCTATTCCGCGCACCTTGAATATGGCGATGTCGGGCTTAAGGGATATTTCCATCATTGCCAGCCCGCCGCCTAATCGTCATGCGATCAAAACTTTTATCAGCGAATGGATAGATGCACAGGTTAGGGAAGCCTGTTTGCGTGAGATCAAGCGCGGCGGGCAGGTGTTCTTTTTGCATAACGATGTTAAATCGATGGAAAAAATGGCCAGGGAACTGGAAAAGCTTGTACCTGAAGCGCGGATTGAAATTGCGCACGGACAAATGCCGGAGCGTGAACTGGAGCGCATCATGCTGGATTTTTACCATCAGCGCTTTAATCTGTTGTTGTGCTCTACCATTATCGAAAGCGGTATCGATATACCCAGCGCCAACACGATTATTATCAATCGCGCCGATAAGTTGGGGCTGGCGCAGTTGCATCAGTTGCGCGGCCGGGTCGGACGTTCGCACCATCGGGCTTATGCTTATTTTGTCGTGCCACCGAAAACGTTAATGAGCAAAGATGCCATTAAACGGTTGGAAGCGGTTGAGACATCAGGCGATCTGGGCGCCGGTTTTATGCTGTCGTCGCATGATATGGAAATTCGCGGAGCCGGTGAATTGCTCGGTGACGATCAAAGCGGGCAAATTCAGGAAATCGGTTTTACCTTGTATACCGAATTGCTTGAGCGCGCTGTCAATGCGCTCAAGTCCGGCAAACAACCGGAACTCGATATGCCGATGGACAGGGGGCCGGAAGTCGATCTGCAAACCTCGGCGTTGATCCCGGAAGATTATCTGCCGGATATTCATGGCCGTCTGGTGCTGTACAAGCGTATTTCCAATACCGAAACCAAAGAGGATTTGCGTGAGCTACAGGTGGAAATGATCGACCGTTTCGGCTTATTTCCGGAGCCGGTAAAAACGTTGTTCAGCGTTACTGAATTAAAGCAGCAGGCGGACAAATTGGGCATCAAAAAAATAGAGGCCAATGCCGTCGGTGGGCGCATTATTTTTTCGGCAACGCCTAATATTAATACGGATCAGTTGATTTCCCTGATACAAACGCAGGCGCAGGTTTATAAATTCGATGGTGCGGATAAGTTAAGGTTTATAAAACCGTTTGAAACAACCGAGCAGAAACTTGAGTTTATAACCGAGTTGCTGGATAAATTAACCATTAAGCCGGCGGTTAAACAATGACAATGCTTAAAATAATGGTTTTTAGCCTAGCGGCAATGTTGGGGATTTTTAGTAGCCCTGTTGTCGCTGAGGGTGGTGCGTATCAAATAGAGTTGATCGTCTTTTTGCAGTCTATGCCTAATACCGAAGTGTTTGATCAAGCTTCCAGTCAAATAAAGTGGCCGTCTGATTTGACTGAACTCTCGGCTTATAACAAACCGGAAAACACAACCCTTGATGACAGTTATGCCGCATTAGTTAAAGATTCGACTTATCGGCCGATCTTATATGTTGCCTGGGTTCAGCCGGGAGAAAAAGGGCTGAGCGCTCCTGTCGATATTCAGAGCGCCGACGGCAAGCTGAACGGCTATCTCCAGATACAACATGATCCGGGTTTGCAAATGACGGTTGATTTGGAGCTTAACGCTAATTCGGGCGATGGTTTCAGTAAATCTGTGGTTTACCGTTTAAATGAAAAGCGAGCCGTTAAATTGAATGAGGTCTATTATTTGGATCACCCAAAGTTTGGGGGCATTGTAAAAATAGCTCCTTTATAAGACATCTGCCAGAAAGCTGGCGTTTATCCTGAGCCGTCGGGAAAAGGTCTAATAAGGAGGACTATATTTACATTCGACCAACAATAAAAAAACTAGGGTTAAAGCGAATATTTATGTTATTAAAGTGCGGGCGATGGACATATCTACTATATTGAATGCAGGCATTTGAATTTGTGGAGTGACGACAGATGAGCTTTTGAAAGATCCCGGATAGATTGAGATCAATCAGGTTTTTTTAATATGTTCATGACTATTTATTTGACGTTTTATAAAAATAAACGGCTAATAAGGTTTGCTAAACAGTGCAAATACTTTGTTAGTCAAAATAATTAATTTGCGACTGCATTGATAGATATTTGCTCCTGCAATTTCTGCATTCACCATAATCATGTGGATTATGCAGGGGGTAGAGCATCGGAAGTAGGTGCTTTAGGCGATGCAGGGACAATTGCAGAGGAGGAATAATGAAGAGAAAAGATATAATCCCAACGAGCAAGGAGCGGGTGATGCGGGAAAATGATTTTATCGTTTCCAAAACTGACCTGACCGGCCGGATTACCTACGGGAATGAGATTTTTATCGAGTTTTCCGGATATGACGAGGAGGAGCTTCTGGGGAGTCAACACAACATCATTCGCCACCCCGATATGCCTCGAGTGGTGTTTAAGTTGTTATGGGATTATTTGGCGGAAGATAAAGAGATCTTTGCTTTTGTTAAAAATATGTCAAAAGATGGCGGGTTTTATTGGGTGTTTACCCATGTCGCACCCATGAAAGATAAAAATAAACAAAAAATCGGCTATAGCTCGGTGCGCCGTATGCCTAATCCCAAAGCTATTCCGATTGTGGCGGATTTGTATCGGACCATGCTGGATGCTGAGCGGAACGCGGGGCCAAAAGATGCTATGGCGGCTTCAGGAGCGGTATTGGGTAATGTGTTAAAAGACAAGGGTGTTACTTACGAGGAGCTGATCAATGTATTACAGTCGCTTTAAGAATAATGAATCTATCGCATTAACGATAGTTGCTTTTTGCTGGCTCTGTTCGCTTGTTTACGGATGGATGCCTGTTCTGAACTGGGTAGAGAGCGGCGGAGTAATCATTCCGTCTTTACTGACGGCCGGCTCAGCTTTATCTATTGTTTGGTGGCGCAAATCAAGAGTAGCCGATCAACAGTTGCTGGAGAAATTACTTAACGCCAGTCAGGAATGGGCGCAAGGATCTGTAGATGTACGACTTACCTATATAGGCGGAAAAGAGCGGCCGCTTCAACAGCTTGCCTGGAGCCTGAATAATTTGATGGATCAGGTGGAAACTGCGCAGATAGATATGTATTACTCCATGGCCTATGTGATATATGGGGATTTTACTCGAAAGAGTTATCCGCAAGGGCTACACGGCGGGTTTGCGTCGGCTCTGAAACAGCTTAATTCTGTTGCGAAAACATTATCCTCCACCACAAACTCCATCACTAAACTTATGAATGCCATGGCTGAGGGCGATTTTAACGAAAAAGTTGATGTTAATGTCGAAGGTGAATATAGACGTGCTGTAGATAACGCCATGCAAGCCATGCGGACTATGCAAACGATGTTGGGGGATGTTGGCAAGGTCATGGGTAATGTTGCTCAAGGCGATATCAGTCAACGTGTTCAGGCCGAAGGGCACGGCGACCTCGGCCAATTGAAAGAAGATATCAATCGTTCGCTTGATGCTCTGGGGAGTCTGAATGACATAGCGCTTATTGCGAGTGCGTTGTCCGAAGGTGATCTGACCCAAACGATCAGCAAGGACTATCCAGGCACTTTTGGTGCGGTGATTGCCGGCATGAACGGTACCGTAGCAAACCTCAGGGAGCTGGTAGAAGAAATCAAGGATTCGACCACTAACATCAATACGGCCGCCAAAGAAATTGCTGCGGGTAACAATGACCTGTCGCATCGCACCGAAGAACAGGCGGCCAGCCTGGAACAAACCGCCGCCAGCATGGAAGAGCTGACTTCCACTGTGCAGTTGAATGCCAAAAGTGCTCAACAAGCCAACCAACTGGCTGTCGGCGCGACGGATATTGCAGGCAAGGGGGTTGCAGTAGTAGATCAGGTTGTGACGACTATGGAAGGCATCAATGAGTCCTCGCGCAAGATTGTGGATATTATCTCAGTAATCGACGGTATCGCTTTTCAAACCAATATTCTCGCGCTTAATGCCGCAGTAGAAGCGGCTCGTGCCGGTGAGCAGGGCCGCGGTTTTGCTGTGGTGGCTGGAGAGGTGCGTAATCTGGCGCAACGCGCTGCTGCTGCCGCCGGAGAAATTAAAAATCTGATTGGCGATTCGGTAGAAAAGGTGGAGGATGGGACTAAACTGGTCGCCCGGGCTGGAAAAACCATGGAAGAAATTGTCAGTGCGATTCGCGGAGTTACGGTGATTATGTCCGAGATCAGAAACGCTTCTATTGAGCAAACGTCCGGCATCGAACAGGTTAATCAGGCTATTGGCCAGATGGATGAAGTGACTCAGCAAAATGCCGCCCTGGTAGAGCAAGCCGCAGCAGCTGCTGAATCATTGGAAGAACAGGCGCAAAACTTGTCGGTTACAGTAGGGCGCTTTACTGTTGATAGTGGATCGGTCAGCTCCCAGAGTACGCCCCGTGTAACGCCGAAGGTAAGTAGAAGTCCAGCGCCGGTTAGGGCTAAACCTCAATTGCAGATGGCCAGTGGCGATGACTGGGAAGAGTTTTAAGCTGACTGCCAAGGTTTTAGTTGTCAGTAAATGTCGTTATAGGGCTGATATCTGATTCTGTCTAAATAGTTTCAGGCTATAATAACCGCCATTACTATTCCGACATCTATTCTTAATCCTAATGATTTTTTCACTTATCCACACGTTTGTCCTGAATATGACCGGTTTAATTGTTAATGGTTGAAATGATTGCTATCAATCAACGCAGCAATGAACCGGTTCCCAAAAAAGCACCCTCTTGTTATCGCCGTAAAAGCTACAAAATGATCGTTCTTTTTGTGCTATGGCTTATTTATACTGCCTGCGCATTAGGTTGGTTCATCTTGGAAACGCCGTCCAGTGTACAATGCATAAATCATGTCAATTAAATTTAGGAAAAAGTGATGAATGATCAAGAAGACTTGTTAAAGCCCATTCGTGCACAGGTTGACGGTGTGATGATGGCTACAGTTGCCTTTGTGTTTTTGGTTACAGTCGTTGTCGGATGGGTTTATGACGGGATAGTTTTGAGCTTGGTCATTGGCCTTCCGGCACTAATAGTGCCTTTCTTGATATGGCGTTCGATGCCGGGTACGCTGATCTCAAGGCTGGCGATGGCAAGTGCGCTTGTAATTCAAATAGCGATTCAAATTCAAGTCAGTCATGGCTTGATAGAAATGCATTTCGGGCTGTTTGTGGTATTGGCTTTTTTATTGGCCTACCGGGATTGGCGACCGATTGTTTTTGCGGCCGGGCTGATTGCCGTTCACCACTTGGCCTGTAATTTTTTACAAGCTGCACAGATGGATGTGTGGGTATTTCAAAATGGACCCAACTTCGGTATCGTGTTGCTTCATGCCACCTATGTGATATTTGAATCAGTGATTTTGGTATATCTGGCCGTTCAGCTGCGGTTTGATGGCATTGAATTGGTAACGTTCGAATTACTGGCAGATCGTATTGCCAGTGGTGATTTGAGCACCGAAATGGATGTCAGGCAAGAAAAGGGCATGTTGCATTCAATGAAAACCATGCAGGACGTTATTAATAATTTTGTCACCGCACAGTCAGTAATGGCGCATAAACACGCTGAAGGCTGCATTTTTGAGCAACTCGATGACGCGCGTTTCCCCGGCACTTACGGCAAGATGGCGAAAGAAATTAATGAGCTGGTAGCGAGCCACGTCGCAGAAAAAATGCAAGTGGTCGATATTGTAAGCCAGTATGCCAAAGGCGATTTTTCCCGTGACATGGATCAACTACCCGGCGAAAAAGCCAAGGTGACGGCTGCGGTAGACGCCGTAAAAACAGCACTGCTTGGGATCAGTAACGAAATTAAAGCTATCGTCGGAGCCGGAGTGCAAGGCGATTTTACATACCGTGTCCAGGCCGATAACTTCGAGTTCCTGTTTAAAGAGATTTTGACCGATCTTAATACGTTAATCGAAACCTGCGATTCGGGCTTTAGCGATATTGAGCGTGTTGCGACAGCGCTGGCTCAAGGGGATTTATCGCAATCCATCAGCCAAAATTATCCAGGCACTTTTGGCCAAGTCAAAGAAGCTGTCAATGGAACAGTGGAAAACTTCAAAAATACGATAGGTGGAATTAAGGACTCCGTCGACACCATCAGTGATGCGGCTAAAGAAATTGCAGCGGGTAACAATGACCTGTCGCATCGAACCGAAGAACAAGCAGCCAGCCTGGAGCAAACCGCCGCCAGCATGGAAGAGCTGACCTCGACCGTGCAGCAGAATAGCGAAAATGCCAAACATGCCAGCCGACTTGCTACCAGTGCGTCGGACGTTGCCGGCAAGGGAGTTGCGGCAGTCAGCGAAGTGGTAACAACAATGGAAGGCATCAACCAAGCTTCAAGCAAGATTGTGGACATCATCTCGGTGATCGACAGCATCGCTTTCCAAACCAATATTCTCGCGCTCAACGCCGCAGTGGAAGCGGCTCGCGCCGGTGAGCAGGGCCGGGGTTTTGCCGTGGTGGCGGTAGAAGTTCGCAATCTGGCGCAACGTGCCTCCGCTGCCGCCGGAGAGATTAAAAACCTGATTGGCGATTCGGTAGAAAAGGTCGAGGACGGGACTAAACTGGTCGCCCGGGCTGGAAAAACCATGGAGGAAATTGTTAGCGCGATTCGCGGTGTCACGGCCATTATGTCCGAGATTAGCGCAGCTTCAGTTGAACAAACGTCGGGCATTCAACAGGTTAATCAAGCAATCAGCCAAATGGACGACGTGACGCAGCAAAATGCCGCCTTGGTAGAGCAAGCGGCAGCTGCCGCAGAATCACTGGAAGAACAGACAGGACATCTGTCGAATACGATAGCGGGTTTTAAACTGCATGGTGGCGCACACGTTTCTACTGGTCATGTTAATACTGGATTGGCGGTCGCTTCAAGTCAATCTAATAAAAAAAATGTACTTGTCAGGAGCTCATCCTATAAAAATATTCCTGTGTCAAATGAAACCGGCATAGATTTGGATAAGGCGCTTGAGAAACATTCTGACTGGAAAGTGAAACTTCGTACCGCGATATCAAAGCGTGAGGCGATGGATGCTGCAATGATTTCAAAAGACGATTGCTGTGATTTCGGTAAATGGTTACACGGTGAGGCCAAGTCTAAGCTTGGCCACCGGGCAAGCTATTCGGAATGTGTGTCCAAGCATGCGGCTTTTCATGTCGAGGCCGGTAAAGTTGCGACTATGATTAATGCAAAAAAATTCACTGAAGCGGAGAAAATGCTCGGCAATGGAGCCTCTTTTGTTTCCGCATCAACCGCAGTCGGGGTTGCCATTATGCGGCTGAAAAAAGACATCAGCGCTCCGACAAGCACGGTGGTCGCCAAGCCAAAAGTTCAAGTGGCGAAAGCAAATGCTGATGAGTGGGAAGAGTTTTAAATAGGCTAAGCTACTTGTTTAAACCGTGTTCAGGTTATAATAGCCGCCATTTACCAAGCCTTGGCCGATTGTCCAGGGCTTTTTTCATTACTAAAAGGTGGCTTTACACCGCCGCTCCGTCTCAATAAAATCAAGAAGCGGACTTTAGAATCGGGGGTGTGGCCTCAGTGATTTTCGGATGATTTACTATTAAAAATATGACACAAAAACTTTATATTCAAACCAACGGTTGCCAAATGAACGAGTATGATTCCGATAAAATGCGGGATGTGCTCAACGCTTCACATGGATTTGAATTAATTGATGATCCGAAACAAGCCGATGTCTTGTTGTTGAATACCTGTTCGATACGCGAAAAAGCGCAGGAAAAAGTATTTTCGGCTTTGGGCAAATGGCGCAAGATTAAAGACAAGCGGCCCGATGTAATTATTGGCGTCGGCGGCTGCGTCGCCAGCCAGGAAGGTGCCGCTATCCAAAAGCGGGCGCCCTTTGTGGATATAGTGTTCGGGCCGCAAACCCTGCATCGCCTGCCGCAGTTGCTGGACCAAGCGCGTAGCCAGCAAAAACCTGTAGTCGATGTTTCCTTTCCTGAAATAGAAAAATTCGATGCATTGCCGGAGCCAAGAGCCGAAGGTCCAAAAGCTTTCGTTTCAGTGATGGAAGGTTGCAGTAAATATTGTACGTTTTGTGTGGTGCCTTATACGCGAGGTGAAGAAATCAGCCGTCCGCTGGATGACGTGATTGCCGAAATCACCTCATTGGCCAAGCAAGGTGTGCGGGAAATCAATCTGTTAGGCCAAAATGTTAATGCTTATCGTGGCGTAATGGACGACGGCGACATCGCCGATTTTGCTTTATTACTGCATTATGTGGCGGCGGTGGAAGGTATAGACCGCATTCGTTTTACCACTTCTCACCCGATGGAATTTACTGACGAGCTGATTGAGGCTTTTGCCGAAATTCCGCAACTGGTTGACCATCTGCATTTGCCGGTACAAAGCGGTAGCGATCATATTTTAAAAATGATGAAGCGCGGTCATGCGCGTGCCGACTATATTGAGATTATCCGCAAGCTGCGCACAGTGCGGCCTAATATTTACCTGTCGTCTGATTTTATTATCGGTTTTCCCGGTGAAACCGATGCCGAGTTTGAAGAAACCATGTCTTTCATTGAGGAAATCGGCTTCGATTTATCATTTAGTTTTGTTTATAGCCAACGTCCCGGAACACCGGCGGCTGATTTACCGGATGATGTGCCTGCGGAAGTTAAAAAGCTGCGCCTGGAACGTTTTCAAAATCGCATTAATGAAATGACGGCGGCTATTTCACAGAGCATGATCGGCACCGTACAAACTGTTTTGGTTGAAGGACAGTCTAAAAAGAATCCGTTGCAAATGCAGGGCAGAACAGAGAATAATCGAGTCGTTAATTTTATTGGGCATCCAAGGTTGGCTGGACAGTTTGTCGATGTGCTGATCGCCGAGGCTTTACCCAATTCTTTACGAGGTCGGATAGTCGATGCTTCCGTTGATAAAATTATTAGTAACAGTTGATTTATGATTTCACAGGAAATTTCTCTAGCGCCTGCCGATAATGGCCGGTTATCCAATTTTTGCGGCCAATTTGATGCGCATTTGCGACAGATTGAGTCACGTCTTCAGGTTGAGATCGCTAACCGCGGCAATCAGTTTAAGGTAACGGGTTTAGATAATTCAGTAAAGGCGGCCTGTGCCGTTATGCAGAAACTATTTGCCAGCACCGAGAAAGAACAGTTGACTTCGGAATTGGTTCATTTAGCCATGCAGGATGCCTCCATCGAAGAGCTATTGGACGCCTCGGCAACGCCGTCCCAACAAAACGTAACGATCAAAACCAAATGCGGGATGATCAGGGGCCGCGGGCTCAACCAGCAAGAATATCTGAGGAAAATTGTGACTCATGATATCAATTTTGGCGTGGGACCTGCCGGAACCGGAAAAACTTATCTGGCCGTCGCTTGCGCTATCGAGGCATTGCAAAGCGAAAAAGTCAGAAAAATCATTCTGGTGCGTCCTGCGGTAGAAGCCGGTGAAAAGCTGGGCTTTCTGCCGGGCGATATGGCGCAAAAAGTCGATCCTTATTTACGGCCTTTGTATGATGCGTTATACGACATGCTCGGTTTTGAGCGGGTTGAGAAAATGATCGATAAAGGTATTATAGAGGTCGCGCCGTTGGCTTTTATGCGCGGCAGAACGTTGAATGATGCTTTCATTATTCTGGATGAGGCGCAAAACACCACAGTCGAGCAGATCAAAATGTTCCTTACCCGTGTGGGGTTCGGGTCAACGGCAGTGGTTACCGGCGATGTGACCCAGATCGATTTACCGTCGGAAAAAATGTCCGGTTTGCGGCACGTGCTTCAAGTATTAAAAAATGTCGAAGGCATCAGTTTTACCTTTTTCGATGCGCGTGATGTGGTCAGGCATCCATTGGTGCAGCGCATTGTTTATGCCTATGAAGCTTATGAAAAAGCAAACAAGGCCGAGTCGTGAACCAAATAGAAATCCAGGCTGTTTTTGAATCGGCAGGCCAGCCGGATCAGCAGCAAATCCAGCTTTGGGTTGATACGGCGCTGGATGATTTTGATCAGGACACCGAGATTGTGGTACGTATTGTTGATGAGAAGGAAAGTGCCGCGCTCAATGAACAGTATCGCCATAAATCAGGTCCGACCAATATTCTCAGCTTTCCGGCTGACTTGCCTGAAGGTATTGAGCTGGATTTGCTGGGCGATTTGGTCATATGTGCCCCGGTACTGGAAAAAGAAGCGCTGGAACAGGACAAGATATTGACGCATCATTGGGCGCATATCGTTGTGCATGGTGTGTTGCATTTATTAGGTTATGATCATATCGATGATGATGAAGCCGAGCTGATGGAAGACAAAGAGATAGCAATTTTGCATAAATTACATATCAATAATCCCTATATAGAGGTAAAAGATAAATGAGTGATGAACAACCCCCAAGTAGACACTCCCCACAGAAAAGCTGGGTTGATAAGATCAGCCACTTACTGACTGGGGAGCCGCAAGATCTTGAGGATCTACTTGAAATATTAAGAGAAGCAAGGGAAAAACGTTTATTGGATACGGACGCTTTAGCCATGATTGAAGGCGTTTTACAAGTATCTCAAATGCGGGTCAGGGATATTATGATCCCCCGCATTCAAATGGTTGTCGTACCCAAAGATGCCGAGCTGGAAACCATATTCCCGTTAGTTACCGAGTTTGGGCATTCGCGTTATCCGGTTATCGACGGCGATCGAAGTAAGGTGGTCGGTGTTTTATTAGCCAAAGACTTGCTGGCGCGTGTTTTAGAAAATAAGACCTTGAAAGTGCACGAAATAATGCGGGCGTCATGCGTCGTGCCGGAAAGTAAGCGCTTAAATGTGCTGCTGAAAGAATTGCGTACCAATGGTAATCACATGGCAATTGTTGTCGATGAGTATGGCCAATCGGCTGGACTGGTCACCATTGAAGATGTGTTAGAACAAATCGTCGGCGAGATTGAAGACGAGCACGACGATCATGAAGACGAAGGCTATATTTTTCAACGCAGTTCAAATGAATACATGATTAAAGCGTTGACGCCGATGGATGAGTTTGATGAATATTTTTCAACCCATCTGGCAACTGATGAATACGATACCATTGGCGGTTTTATTGTCAGTCAGCTTGAACATATGCCGAAAAAAGGCGAAAGCCTGGTCGTGGATTCAATGAAATTTGAAGTTATCAGAGCAGACAGTCGACGCGTACATCTGCTAAAACTGAAAATAATTGAGTAGAATTGTCCACGAAAAACACGAGAATATAAGGTTATGTCGACGTGAATTTTTCTCTTCACGCCTAAATTTTTAATCCCGGCTTTAGGATGGATATGTCGCCGTAGATTAATTAGACGTTGCTTTTTTGTGCTTCTCGTGGAGAAAATGTGTATCAGCCTAATCATATTTGATGTATTTAAACCGCGGATCATCGGGAGTGCCTTCCAATGCACCACCCTCTTTACCGGGCTGCCACATCACCACCTCTTCGATTTTACGGGCTAATTCGAAATCCTTGTTAGTAATACCTTTAGCGGCATGATTCATTAATTTAACGATCACAAAGGCATAGGAAACGGTAAGGTCCGGGTGATGGAATGCCGCCTCAGCCAAATGTCCTACCGTATTAACAACCATCAATGTCGCTTTCCAGCCGCTGGTTTTATATTTGCGGCGAATCCAGCCGTTTTCCAGATACCAGTGCGGTAGCTCTTCCTTTAATCGCTGCTCGATATCGGCATCGGAATAAGTGTCTTCATGTGTGCGTTCTCTCCAACCCATAATGGCTCACCTCTTGTTTGCTTATGAAAAGACCGGATAACCTTGCAGTTAGTTCTCCGGTTCCGGATGCGTGGCTTCGCAGCCTTGCTGATAAAAAGTAAATGACGGGGCAAATGGAACAACATCAATCGTCAAAGTTGTTTCTTTCTGGAATAGTTTAATGGGATTAGCCACGCTGTTGCGAAAATTAATGGACAATTGTTTAGTCAGTTTTTCTTGTGCTTCATCTGCGCCCAAGGCAAAAGGATCTTCCGCGAGATTGGTTGCATTAATGGCTTCCTGTAAAGCTTCTGTCGCGAGGGTTTGAATTTTGTTTTCGAAGTCACCGAAGATTTGCGGCCCTTTTTCACGTTTAATTCGTTCTATATCGGCCGGATCGGCATAGAGCAGAAATGCGCCTTTAACACCTTGAAAATCATTTTTACATACGCCGCCATCCATGATTCTGACCAGATTTAATGTTGTGTTGCCTTTAGTCCAGGTCAGCGGTGGATTTTGACCTGACATTTGCGCTGAACCTTCAGTTATTACCGGCGCTTTATCGGGAGCCGGTATGGCTTTTACGTCTTGTTTGAGTTCTTGAGTCGAACAGGCGGACAGTGTAATAAATACTATGCTGATCAAAATTTGTATGCTTGCTTTCATAAATGACGGGTGTCGTTTTAAGTGAGATTAGGGCATTGTAATCGTTAAAAAAGTCGTCAGGTAAAAAAATATGGCTGATCAGTCAAGAAATATAAGATGACATATAAAAAAATAAAAGCATTGATTATGTATAGCTCTTCCAAGCAATTGATCTTTTTTAAAAATGAATATCAACGCCCTAACTCATCACGGGACTTTATCGTTGTTCAATTAAAATTTCGCTTTACAAGCTTGTCATAAGTAATTAAAAAGTGAATTTTAAAGCTAGATTAATTACGACTATGAAAGTATCTAAATCCGTACCAGATAAATCCGCGCCTGAAGTTGGTGTCGACAAAAGTAAAGATGAAGTTGATCTTGATATTGAAGGCTTCGATTTGGGTTTGAGCAATGAATATATAACACTGCCTAATGAAAGTGAGCGAGCCGCAAAAAAGATGGCTGCACGCAGAAAAATTGAGCTGTACTGGGAGAAAAAACGATTGCAGGAGCAGCTCGGTGATTTTTATGACGAGGATATCGATTTTTAATGAAGTAATATCAATAGAGTAGCGCGGCGTTTATTTGTATGGAAATAATATAATTTTTGTTAAGTAACAGATTGTTGAACAGGTCTTGTCGTCGGGAGTCGAGTGTGTAATCTTGTTCAGCCGATTATTCAATCCGGTTTGCGCGTTTTTCGGTTAAAATTGTCACCCGTTAATGAGTTTTTCTTTTCGCAATCTGGATGCCATGACCATTTTCACCCCTGTTACAGCCGTCAATTATTTAAAAAAGTTATTTGTATTAATTTTTCTGATTATTTTTTCCGGTACAGCATCTGCCAAAGAACATTCCTTTCTGGTTCTTAATTATCACGACATACTTACTGCCCAAGATGCTAAACGTTCTGTTGATAAAATGGATGTCGGTGTTGAGCATCTTGAAGAGCATCTGGGGTGGTTGAAAAAGAAAGGTTTCAAGATTGTCAGTGTGCAAAATATTCTTGATGCTGCTGCCGGTAAAGATGTATTACCCGATAAAGCCGTGCTGTTGACCTTTGATGACGGCTACCAGAGTTTTTATACCCGTGTCTTTCCGCTATTAAAAAAATATCATTATCCCGCTACAGTTGCCTTGGTGGGAACCTGGATGGACGGTAACGTCACTGTCGACGATCCGGGCAAACCCTTGCTTACCTGGGCGCAGGTAAGAGAAATGGTGCAGTCCGGTTTGGTAGAGGTCGCCTCGCACAGTTACGACCTGCATAAAGGTGTGAATGCGAATCCTCAAGCCAGCTCGCAGGCCGCAGCAGTAACCCGGATATATGACGATCCGATGCTGGTTTATGAAACCGATGAGCAGTACCGCGAACGTATCCATGCAGCCTTGTTGAAAAGTGCCGAGTTCATTTTTCAGCATGTCGGCGTCAGGCCCAGAGTGATGGTCTGGCCTTATGGGGAATACAATCAAATCGCGGTGCAAGCGTCGCGTGAAGCTGGGATGCCGATAACGATGAGGCTGGACGACGGTTCAAATACCTTGGCGGATATAAGCACCTTGCGTCGATTGATCATGGTGGATAATCCCGATGTCAACCAATTCGCAGAAATTGTTACCGGGCTTCGTGCTGACAGGCCTTTACGGGTAGCGCATCTGGATATGGATTATCTTTACGATAAAGACCCCGAGCAAACCGAGCATAATCTGGATGCCGTGGTTCAACGCATCAAAGATATGCATATCAATACCGTTTATTTGCAGGCTTATGCCGATCCTGACGGCGACGGCAATGCCGATGCGTTATATTTTCCTAATCGCCATTTGCCGGTAAAACAGGATTTGTTCAGTCGGGTTGCCTGGCAGTTAAAAACCGTAGCCAGAGTCAGAGTTTATGCCTGGATGCCGATTTTGGCCTATCAGGGCAAAGCGCCGGAATCGTGGTATGTTCAGGAATGGCGGGACGGCAAGGCACAAAGTGCCAGCCATGTTTATACCAGGTTGTCGCCGTTCAATCCCGAAGCGCGTCAATATGTGGCTGAGATTTACGAAGATTTGGCCAAATATTGCAGTTTTGACGGCATCTTATTTCATGACGACGGAATTTTATCGGATTATGAAGATGTATCGCCGCTAGCGCTGGCTTTTACAAAAGAGGCATGGGGCCTGCCCGACCAATTCGAACAGTTGCATGCAACCAGCAAAATGCGCATGGCGTGGGCGCAACATAAAACCGAGTTGATTAACCAATTTACCGATGAGCTGGCAAGCCGTGTGCGTATTTACAGGCCCGACATCAAGACTGCGCGTAATTTTTATGCGTTGCCTTTGTTAAAGCCTTATAGTGAAGAATGGTATGCACAGTCCTTTAAATCCTTTTTAGCGCATTACGATTATGTCGCCATTGAAGCCATGCCGTTTATGGAAGAAGCCGATAATCCGATACAATGGCTTACAGAATTGGTGAAAGCAGCGGGTAAACAACCTGAAGGACTTAAAAAAACCGTGTTCGAGCTGCAATCAATCAATTGGAAAACCCAGCAGAAAATTCCGATGCCGGTATTTATTGAACAACTTGAGTTGTTGAAAAAACTCGGCGTTAATCACATTGGCTACTATCCGGACAATGTGTTTCAGGATCAGCCACGCCTAACGGATTTGCAACAACATTTCTCACCTCCTATCCAGCCGTAACCATGTATTTTGATTTAATCAACCTGTATAAGGGGGGCAATGCCGCTTGCCCTGAAAAACCATGACGACTTCATTGCAGAACTTGATCGCAATGCTACAAACCCAATGGCATGATTTTTTTTCAGCATGGGAGCCACTGGATGACTACATCGAAGGATTTATTTATTATTATCCTTTGTTTATGGCCTACATCTGGATGTTTGGCGCAATTATTTTTTATTTTCGTTATGAATGGCATCAGCAAGGTAACGCCGAACACCTGCCCGAATTAACCGAACAGCCGCCTGTTTCGATTTTGATCCCCTGTTATAACGAAGGAGACAATATCCGTGAAACCGTGGAAATTTTGCTGAGACAGAAATATCCCGCATTCGAAATTATCGCCATTAATGACGGTAGTAAAGACAACACCCTGGCAATATTGCAGGAGTTAGCAGAACAACACGATCAGCTTCGCGTGGTCAATTTACACACCAATCAAGGCAAGGCGATGGGTTTGCGTACCGCCGCGTTGCTGGCCAACAGTGAAATCCTGATTTGCATTGACGGCGATGCGTTGCTGGCTCCAGAAGCCATCGCCTGGATGGTGCGGCATTTTCTTAATAACCCGAATGTCGGTGCGGTCACCGGTAATCCGCGTATTCGTAATCGTTCTACGCTATTAGGCCGGATTCAGGTTGGCGAATTTTCGGCCATCGTCGGCATGATCAAGCGGGCGCAACGGTCATACGGACAGGTATTCACCGTCTCCGGCGTTATTGCCGCCTTCCGTAAATCCGCATTGCACGATGTCGGTTACTGGAGCAACGACATGGTCACCGAAGACATAGATATCAGCTGGAAGCTACAGCTAGCCGGTTGGTCTATCTATTTTGAACCGAATGCCTTGTGCTGGGTGTTGATGCCGGAAACCCTGCAAGGCTTATGGAAACAACGATCACGTTGGGCGCAGGGCGGAACCGAAGTGTTGTTGCGCTATTTTCGCGACCTGTTTCGCTGGTCGTCGCGCGGCATGTGGCTGTTGTATGGCGAATGCCTGATCAGTATCTTCTGGGCGTTTTTAATACTGTTACATATACTTTACGCACCCGTGGCATTGTTTAACGAGTCGACTAACGAATCGTTGCATGACCTTAGTCCTAACTGGACCAGCATGCTGCTGAGCCTGACCTGCCTTATCCAGTTCGGCGTCAGCCTGTTCATAGATTCGCACTACGAATACCGTACCGGCGGCGTTGCTCGGTATTATTACTGGATGGTCTGGTATCCCCTGGTGTACTGGTTGATAAATGTCGGCACCACCATCGTAGGCTCGATTCGGGCGATAAAGAAGAAACGCGGGCAACGCGCTGTCTGGGTCACCGTGGATAGGGGCTTGCGCGAAAAATGAAAGAATACATTATTAATGCTCCGCAGTTACAAAGCCTGCAAAAACGGGTGGGCGCTTTATTTGTCTGGGCCATCTGTTGGGTGATGTGGGTTTATTTGTTGATTCCTTTGGTCACATTAAGCAGCTGGGTGCTGGGTGATAGAAAAATGATCAACGAAATGCGCTGGTTTGGCGGTTACAAAAGCCTGCTGCAACTGATGGAGATTTATGTTGTAACTTTACTGGTGATGGTTGCACTCTGGTTATGCTGGATTTTTTATCGTAAATTCCGTAGCAGGATAATACTTCCGGCAGCAGATAAAATTGTTAACGACACCGAGCTGTGCGCGTTTTATCAGGTAAAAGCCGATGAACTGCAACAGTGCCGGAATGTATCGATGATTACGGTTTATTTTGACGATCATGGGCATATCGTTCATCTTGATCCTCATATAGATCGGTAGCCCCCTTAGAGAACTACAGCCTATTTGTTTGAAACGAGACAAGGTACTTACCAGTAAAAACGGAGGAGTAATATATGGCATTTATGTTAATGGAACCCACTAATCAAACTTTTCAGGAATTGATTGGCAACGGTGTGAAATATCAAGTGCCGAGGTTCCAAAGAGATTATGCGTGGGATCGAGAACAGTGGGAAGACTTATGGTCTGATATTGAGACTATTAAAGATGAACAATACCATTATATGGGTTATATCGTTCTTCAAAGGAAGAGTCAGCATGATTTTGAAGTCATTGATGGGCAGCAGAGGCTTATTACGCTTTCTTTAGTTGTACTTGCCGCTATGAAAAACATTCAATTGTTAATCAATAAAGAGGATGAAGCCGAAGCAAACAAAGAACGTTTAGGCGTTTTGACAGATCGTTATATTGGATCTAAAAATCCTATTTCTCTAAAAGTGGATAGTAAACTTTCATTAAATAGAAATAATGGTTCGAATTTTAAAGTGATTTGTTCTACGTTGGAGGCACCCAATAGAAGAGGACAAACAAATACCAATAAGCTGTTGAACAAATGTTTCAAATTTTTTGAAACAAAAAAAATGGGCGATACGGGACAAGAAATTGCTGAATTTATTGAGCGTGTTTCTTCAGGCATGATTTTTACCAAGATAGTCGTCCAAGATGATTTAAATGCCTATAAGGTATTTGAAACTTTAAATGCACGGGGAGTGCAGCTATCTACCCCTGATCTATTGAAAAATTATATATTTTCCGTAGTAACAAAAGATAATAATGTGTCAGATGAAGATCTAAATGAGCTTGATGAAAGCTGGTCTGAAATAGTTTCACAACTAGGGGAAAGTAATTTCACCGACTTTATTCGTTACCATCACAACTTCCAAGCAACTTTAGTTACCAAAAAAGACTTGTTTTCATCGGTTCGGAAGTTGGTAAGTACACCAGAAAAAGCCTATGAATATCTCCGCTCTTTAAGTCAATATGCACCTGTTTATGCCTCGCTTTTAAATCCTTATGATGAATGGTGGGCTTATCAGGATGTTGTTTATCGTGAAGTTAAAAAATATCTGGAAGGATTTGAATTATTTAATATAAAACAACCATTTACGATTCTAATGGCTGCGTTTTATCAGTTTTCTGCTGAAGAATTTGTAACACTTTCCAGATATTTGTACGTTCTGGCTATTAGATACAATGTCATTTGTCATTTTTCACCGAATGAGCAAGAATCCGCTTTTAATCAGCTAGCGATAAAAATCCATTCAAAAGAATTTGCTCGTGCAAGCCACGTTAAGAATAGCGAACTTTTTAGAAAACTTTATCCTAGTGATGAGTCATTTTGTAATGCATTTGAATTTCATAAAATGCCAAGTAAACGTTCTGCTAAAAAAATAAGATTTCTATTGGCTGAAATTGAAACGTATTTGGGGCATGAAACAGACTCTACCAAAACCACGTTAGAGCATGTTTGTCCCTATAATCCTGATCAGGATTGGGATAATTATTTTGGTGATGGGGTAAATGACATTCAAGATCGATTGGGCAATGTAGTTTTGCTTGAGAAGGATGAGTTACGAAGAGCAAGTTTTGAAGATAAAAAGAAGGCATATTTAGATGCGCACTACCCATTAGCTCAACAAGTCGCCTCTTATGACAAGTGGAACTTGCAGAACTTAAATGATTACCAAGCTTGGTTATCAAAACAAGCGGTGGGTACTTGGAAAGTGTCGTATGAATAACAATTTATTAACGGTCGGCTTCAACTTCTCATTAGAGCCTTAGCTCATTCTGTAGCTTTTATAATCGGGTTCTCGTGAAAATTGGATGCTGTTTATAACGTATTTGCCAGGAAACAAGAGGTACGCCGATATGTCAAAAGAATCCTTCCCCCTGTCCAAAGTCTACGGTCTGCTTGAGCCGGGACCGGTTGTGTTGGTCACTACTGCTAGAGAGGGTAGGGCGAATATTATGACTATGTCGTGGCATATGATGATGGAGTTCGAGCCGCCGATGCTCGCTTGCGTGATCAGTAACGGGAACTTCAGTTTCGATAGTTTAAAAGCAACCAAGCAATGCGTAATCAATATCCCAACGGTGGAGCTGTCGAAAAAGGTGGTGGATTGCGGGAACAGTTCGGGACGAACGGTCGATAAGTTCAAAGAGTTCGGGCTGACGCCGGTGGCCGCCTCATCTGTCGAAGCGCCGCTTATCGACGAATGCTACGCCAATCTTGAATGCAGGGTTGTTGATGATAAGATGGTAGCCAAATATAACCTCTTCATTCTTGAGGTCGTCAAAGCCTGGATTGATCCGCGGAAGGAACATCCGCAGACGATTCATCATCTTGGCGAAGGCGCGTTCATGGTCGCCGGCGAGACGATCCATTTGCCCTCCAAAATGAAATAACTACTCCAGCCATTCGATAATGTAGTCTTCCAGGTCTTCGATGTCGTCGACTTCTGATTCCTTTATCGCATAGCTGCTGATTGAGACTCCGGCATTCTGCGCGCTCTTAGAGTCTCCTGAGAGTAGCGGATGCCAAGGGGGAAGTTCTTTTCCATCGTTCAATAATCGGTAAGCGCAGCTTGCCGGTAGCCAGTTGTATTCGGTAAAGCTGTGTTGTTTTAAATCCAGGCATTCCGGGACTAATTGGGTGCGTTCGCTGTAACGGGTGCAGCGGCAAGTCTCAAGGTCGATCAGCTTACAGGCGACGCTGGTAAAGTAGAGGTCGCCGGTGTCTTCGTCTTCCAGTTTGTGCAGGCAGCATTGCCCGCAGTTATCGCATAACGACTCCCATTCTTCGGCGGTCATTTCCGATAGTTTTTTGGTTTTCCAAAAACTCATACGGCGTTGCTCATTAACAGGCTGAAGTTGCAATTGGACAATCATTAAGCAGTTCCCATACTGGTTTGATATTCTCGGGTAAGGGCGCAAGCCTGCCTAATTCGACCCATTGGTTGGCCGGGCTGTGAAAGTCGGAACCGACCGAACCGGCCAGTTCAAAACGTTTTGCGTAAGAGGCGACCAGTTTTATTTCATCGCTGTTATATCGGCCGGTTACAACTTCTATGCCTTGGCCTCCGGCCTTCTTGAACGCCGCCAACAGGCGTTTTATCCAGCTGGCGGTCAGTTTGTAGCGCAAAGGATGCGCCAATACAGCGACGCCGCCGGATTGGGTGATCCAGTTTACCGCCTGTTCCAGCTCGGCCCAGGTTGTCGAAACATAAGCGGGTTTTCCGGCGCCAAGATAGCGGTCGAATGCTTCCTGCTGGGTCGATACATGGAATTGCGACAGCAGAAAGTCGGCGAAATGGGTACGGGTGATCATGCCATCGCCGGCAGCTTTTTTGACGGCTTCCAGCGCGCCGGGAATGCGTTTTTTCTCCAGCTTATCTGCGATTTTTTCGGCGCGTTCGGTGCGCATGATTTGCAGGTTGCGGGTGGCCTCGGCAAGCGGCGGATAGGCCGGATTAATGCCCAGTCCGACAATATGAAAACATTTATTTTGCCAGCTGGTCGATAATTCAATACCGGGTATTAATTTAATGCCTGCTGCGTTTGCCGCAGCCTGTGCTTCGCCAAGTCCTGCGACGGTATCGTGATCGGTTAACGCCAGCGAGGTGACACCGCATTCATGAGCGCGGCGCACTAATGCAGTGGGCGATAATGCACCGTCGGACGCGGTAGAGTGGCAGTGTAGATCGTAGTTTTCAGTCATAGTTTTTTAGTTAAGGATGCAAGGAAGAGGCAATGTGTCCTTGTACCTGATTTACTGATACTCACCATAAAGTTTTGCATAAAGGCCGTTTTGGCTGAGTAGGGTTTCATGTTGTCCATGCTCGCAGATTTTGCCTTGTTCAAAAACATAAACATGATCGGCCTGTTTAACGGCACTTAGGCGATGGGCGATAATAATGGTGGTGCGGTCTTTTAAAAACTCCGCCATCGCTTGATGCAATTTGTGCTCTGTTTCGCTATCCAGCGCCGAGGTGGCTTCATCCAGTATGACCACTTTGGGATCGGCGACGATCATTCTGGCAATGGCTACGCGCTGCCTCTGGCCGCCGGAGAGTCTCATGCCCAACCGACCGACGACGGTGTCCAGTCCTTGGGTCAGATCTTTGACGACATCGTTTAATTGCGCGATGGCCAGCGCATTCCATAATACCGCATCGGGAGCCGGTTTACCCAGGGTCAGATTGGCGCGGATGGTGTCGTTAAACAGCACGGGATGCTGCAGCACGGTGACGACGTTTTCCCTGACCACTTCCAGACCGATGCGGTCTATTGCGACATCATCGAAATAAATCTGGCCGCTGTCGGGCGGATACAGGCCGATCAGGGTTTGTATCAACGTCGATTTTCCGCCGCCGCTGGCGCCCACCAGCGCAACCTTTTCGCCAGCCTTGATTTTTAATTGGATGCCGTCGAGTATCTTTTCATCGCTGTAGCTAAAATGCAGGTTTTCTACGCGTAAAGAGACGGTTTTTTTATGTAAAAACGGGTTTTCAAGATGGGGGTAATGAGGTTCCTGTTTTAATGCGTTAAGCCGGTTGATACGGATTAACGCAGCTTTGGCCGCATAAAACGCATATTGGATGCTTAAAATTTCCTGCACCGGAGCCATCATAAACCAGAGATAGCCGAACACGGCCAGCATTTGTCCGATGCTGAGATCGGAATAAAACACCATCATCATTGCGCAGGCGCGAAATATGTCAAAGCCGAACAGGAATACCAAAAAGCTCAAGCGCGTTGCTGCATCGCTTTTCCAGGCAAAAGCCGTGGAAAAATCTTTAACAGACCGGGCAGATTCAATCAGTTGGTGACAATAATGTTTCTCGCGATTGCTGGCGCGTATTTGATGGATGGCTTCCAGCGTTTCAGTCAAGGATTGTTGAAAAACTTCGTATGCCGAGTTTTCTTTGGATTTAAGGTCTTTAACGCGAGAGCCGATAACGCGGGTAAAATAAATAACTACAGGATTAAGCAGCAGAATAAATAAACCCAGCTGCCAGTGCATCCATAATAATATGACGGCAGTGCCGATAACGGTCAGGCCGGACACCAGCAGTTTACTGACGGTAGTGCCGATAAAGGTGTCGATCGTATCAAGGTCTTTGACCAGATGAGTCACAACGGTACCGGTGCCCAGGCTTTCGTATTCGGACATTGAAATATTTTGCAAATGGCCGATCAGGTCGGTGCGGATGCGGAATACAATATCTTTCGCAATGCAGGAAAATTGCCGGGATTGAATGATGTTGAAAATGATCGCAATGATGCGCAGGACCACGCTGATCAGCAAAATAAAGCTGATATAAAGAAGAGGGATTTGCCAGGCGACAGGAAACATCAGGTTAACGGTTTTAATGATAACGCCGGGTTTATGCAATAGAACTTCATCGACCAACAACGGCATTAACAACGGCACCGGAACGCTGGCAATGGTTGCCAGAATGGCGATAAAATGAGAAATAATCAGTTCTTTTTTGTGTTCTAGAGCAAATTGGTAGATAGTTCCCCAACTGTATGACTGGGTAGCTTGTTTTGTTTGCAAGGGATTTGATAGGGATGTTTTCATTAGCGCTTGATTATATCTGTCTGAAACATCTTTAGGAATATATTTACTGTGAGTGAAATATGAAATGTCTGGCGTGGATTGTGTTGTTATATCCGCTTCTTTTTTCCGACGCAGTGTTTGGCAATACACTTAGCCAGCAAAGAAACGATTTTTTACTGGCGGAAAAACTGCTTGCTCAAGGAAATAATGCGGCATTCATGCAAACCAGTGCCGCTTTGATTGATTACCCTCTATATCCCTATCTGCAATACCAGTGGCTGAAAGATAATTTACATCAAACCGACCGGGTTTTGGTTTTTCTAACGACTTATGAAACGACCCGCTATGCTGGGCTATTAAGATCTAAATGGCTGGATTATCTGGCTAAAAACGAGCGTTGGGACGATTTTATCCGGCATTATAGCGCCGCCAGGGATAGTGTGTATGCCGCAAGCCTGTCTGGAGCGGGCTCTCCGAAAGCAGTCGAAAATATTGCGCTTGAATGCCAGTACAATCTGGCAATCTATAAAACAGGCAATCAACAACAGGCATTAAACGAGGCTAAACGTTTGTGGCTTACCGGAGATTCGCTGCCGCAAGAATGCGATCCGCTGTTGTCGGCATTGACGATGTCCCCTGACTTCACGCCGGAACTTATTTGGCAGCGCTTTGAGCTGGCTTTGCACAAAGATAATGTTTCGGTGGCGGAATATGTACGCCGTTCGTTGAGTATTGCCGATCAGGATGTTGCCGATCTATGGTTACGGATCCATCAAAAGCCGACTCTAATCGAAAATAGCGGCTTTTTAAGCCCGCAAATGGGGCGACTTTTCGCGCATGGCGTAGATCGGTTGGCAAAATCTGATTTGAGTCTGGCTGTTAAACTTTGGGATGATAAAAAAAGCACGTTCCAGATAGATAACCCGACAGTCCAGCAGTTGGAGCGCAGTCTCGCGATTAGTTTGGCGCGCAGCCGAAATCCCGATGCGTATTATCGCCTTAATCAGTTGCCTGTTGTCGATCCTGAAGTTAATGAATGGAAAGTCAGGGCGGCTTTGCTTGAACAAAACTGGCAACATGTTGCCGAGGCGCTGACTGGTTTGACGGATCAAGAGCGGCAGGATCCTAAATGGCAATACTGGCTGGCCAGGTCGCTGGAGAAAACCGGGAACTCTTTGCAAGCACAGGATGTTTATATCAAATTAGCGGAGGATCGTAGTTTTTACGGGTTCCTGGCCGCCGATAATGTTCATAAGCCTTATCAATTTTCCAATAAACCGGTTTTTCTGGCGGAAAATGAACTTGAAAATCTGGCAAATGAAACCGATTTTAAAGTGGTTCGGGAATTTAATTTACTGAACAGGGACATGGAAGCCGAACGGCAGTGGTGGTATGCGGTAAAAAAACTGACTAAGGAACGGCTCATGATCGCAGCCAAATTGGCTCAGCAATGGCATAAAGATCAAATTGCCATTGCTACGTTAGTCAAAGCCGATTATTGGGACGACTTGGCTTTGCGGTTTCCGGTTTATTATTCGAATCAGGTTCATAGTAACGCCTATCTGCATGATCTCGATCCGGCCATTGTTTTCGGCCTTATTCGGCAGGAGAGCATCTTCAATAAAGATGCCGAGTCATCTGTTGGCGCACGTGGCTTAATGCAGGTGATGCCTAGAACGGGAATGCAGATAGCTCGCGATTTGAAGGAAAAATGGCAGTCGGACAATAGCCTGTTTAACCCTGATGTTAATGTCAGATACGGTTCTTTTTATTATAAGCAACTGCTGAAACAATTTCATGGCCACTTTGCATTAGCAATTGCGGCTTATAACGCAGGGTCCGGGCGGGTAGCAAAATGGCTGCCGAATGTTGCGTCTATGCCCGCAGATATCTGGATAGAAACCATCCCGTTTAAAGAAACCAGGAAATATGTCACTTCTGTACTTTCTTATGCCATTATTTATCAGCAACTCATACAAAGAAAGGGCTTGAAGATGAAAGAATTCATGCTTGATGTGCTTCCCGGCTAAAAATAGAGCTGATTTTTTTTGATGGCTGTTAGATAATGCACAGTTTAGAATAATAATAATTACGTTAAGGTATATAAAGAGCATGGGGAAACAGCACAGTTTTACGCGCGAAGAATTGTTGATGTCCGGCAGGGGAGAACTGTACGGGCCGAAAAATGCGCAATTGCCTCTACCGAATATGTTAATGATGGATCGTATTACCCTTATAACCGATGAAGGTGGTACATACGGAAAGGGTGAAATCATTGCTGAACTGGATATAACGCCTGATTTATGGTTTTTTGCCTGCCATTTTCAGGGCGACCCTGTAATGCCGGGTTGTTTAGGACTGGATGCGATGTGGCAGTTAGTCGGTTTCTTTTTATGCTGGATGGGCGGCCCCGGCAAAGGTCGCGCTTTGGGGGTGGGTGAAGTGAAATTTACCGGGCAAGTATTGCCCACCGCTAAGAAAGTGACTTATCGGGTCAATTTAAAAAGATTGATAATGCGGAAGTTGGTTATGGGTATTGCTGATGCCACTATGGAAGTCGATGGCAAAGTGATTTATGAAGCCACCGATTTACGGGTTGGTCTGTTTACTTCCACCGAAGATTTTTAGAGGCGTTAATAATGAAAAGAGTCGTAGTAACCGGTTTAGGCATTGTTTCCAGCATAGGGAATAACCGAACAGAGGTTGTCGATTCCCTAAAGGAAGGCCGATCAGGAATTGTTTTTGCAGACGTTTATCAGGAAATGGGTTTCCGCAGTCATGTTCACGGACCGATTAATATAGATTTAGACGAATTTATCGACCGTAAAATAAAACGTTTTATGGGCGATGGCGCTGCGTTCAACTATATTGCAATGCAACAGGCAATTGATGATTCAGGTCTGGGTGAATCAGAAGTTTCAAATTTCAGAACCGGCCTGGTGATGGGTTCCGGCGGTCCTTCAACCTCAAACATTGTTGAAGCTGCTGATATTTTGCGTGAAAAAGGCATCAAAAAAGTGGGGCCTTATATGGTTCCAAGAAGCATGTCCAGCACCAATACCGCATGCCTTGCGACACCTTATAAAATTAAAGGCGTCAATTACACGATAAGCTCGGCGTGTGCGACCAGTGCTCACTGTATCGGTCATGCGATGGAACTGATCCAGATGGGCAAACAGGATGTCGTGTTTGCCGGTGGCGGCGAAGAAGTGCATTGGACGATGTCGATGTTATTTGATGCGATGGGTGCTTTGTCTTCCAAATACAATGACACGCCGGCAACAGCCTCAAGACCTTATGATGAAACCCGTGACGGCTTTGTAATATCCGGCGGCGGCGGTGTGTTGGTGATTGAAGAACTGGAGCATGCCAAAGCGCGTGGCGCAAAAATTTATGCTGAGCTGACCGGTTACGGCGCAACTTCCGACGGTTACGATATGGTTCAGCCTTCGGGTGAAGGCGCAGTGCGCTGTATGCAGCAGGCGATGGCGACTATAAACGGCAGTAAGATCGATTATATCAATGCCCACGGCACCAGTACCCCGGTCGGCGACACCAGGGAACTTGAAGCTCTGCGCAATGTGTTCGGTCAGGAAAATGTGCCTTTAGTCAGTTCGACAAAATCGCTGACTGGTCATGCATTAGGTGCGGCAGGCGTTAACGAAGCGATTTACTCATTGTTGATGATGGAAGAAAACTTTCTCAGTGCTTCAGCCAACATCGCCCAACTTGATCCAGGTGCGGAAGGTATTCCGATAGTGCGTGAACGTAAAGACAACATTACGTTAAACACTATTATGTCGAACAGCTTCGGCTTCGGCGGCACTAACGCTACACTGATTTTTCAGCGTTACAACGGTTAACCATATCTTTTATTCACCACGAAGACACGAAGAGCACGAAGTTTTATTTCTTCGTGCTCTTCGTGTCTTCGTGGTGATAGGCTTTTATTCTTTATCTTTAAATAGATCATATCTCTGACCATGTCAGATCTAAACCAAAAATCCAGAACCCAGTTTAACAAGCTGCAAAAGAAATTGCGGCACACGGTCGGCGATGCGATTGCCGACTACAACATGATTGAAAATGGCGACAAGGTCATGGTCTGCCTATCCGGGGGCAAGGATTCCTTCACTCTGTTGGACATCCTGATGCACTTGCAAAAAACCGCTCCGGTTGAGTTTGAACTGATTGCGGTCAATCTGGACCAGAAGCAACCCGGATTTCCCGAGCACGTATTGCCGGAATATCTTGAATCGCTAGGCGTGCCGTATCATATTATCGAAAAAGACACCTACAGTGTGGTAAAGCGAGTTATTCCAGAAGGGAATACCACTTGCGGCCTGTGTTCACGTTTGCGTCGTGGTACCCTGTATGGTTATGCCGAAGCCAATAATGTCACCAAAATAGCTTTGGGTCATCATCGTGACGACATTCTTGAAACTTTTTTCCTGAACATTTTCTATGGCGGAAAATTAAAAGCGATGCCGCCCAAGCTGTTAAGCGACGATAAGAAAAACATTATCATCAGGCCGTTGGCATACACCCGTGAAAAAGACATAGAACGCCTTGCCGCATTTAAAGATTACCCGATTATTCCGTGCAACTTGTGCGGTTCCCAGGAAAACCTGCAGCGCCAAGCCATGAAAGTCATGTTAAAAGGTTGGGATAAACAGTTTCCGGGACGCTTGGAAACCATTTTTACCAGTCTGCAAAATGTCGCGCCCTCGCAGTTAGCCGATACCCAGTTATTCGATTTTGCCGGGTTAACGCTAACGCGGAGCCAACAAATCGAAGAGCAGGTTATGACATTTAATGCCGGTTTGGAGGTGTTGGCTCAGTGACCTGTATTATTCTTTTTACCGATTTTGGGCCGTCCGGCCCTTATATCGGGCAAATGGAATCGGTGTTACGGCTGACAGCCCCGAATGTACCTGTTATCAATCTGCTGAGCAATGCCCCGACAGCCGATCCTCGTTTAAGTTCTTATCTATTGGCGGCGCTGCGTTACAGTTTCCCTGTACACGGTATTTTTCTGTCCGTGGTTGATCCAGGCGTTGGCGGTGAGCGCAGGGCCGTTGTTTTACAGGCTAATGGACAAACGTTTGTCGGGCCGGATAACGGCTTGTTGAATACCGTTGCGGTTCAATCCCAAAAAGTGCAATGGTCGGAAATTATCTGGAGACCGGACCATTGCTCAATGAGTTTTCAAGGCAGGGATTTATTCGCCCCGATTGCTGCAAAGCTGGCTATTAATGCGGCGGATAATTCATTGCGGCCATTCGAGCGAAATGATTTAAGCGCTTGGCCTCCGGACTTGGCTGAAGTGATTTATTTCGATCATTACGGTAATGCGATGACCGGATTGCGCTACGGTGAAGCCTTTTCCGGTAAGACTCTAACGGTTAATGGTATTACGGTTAAACAGGCCGGTACTTTCGGCGATGTCGAAGAACAGCAGGCTTTCTGGTATAAAAACTCCAGCGGCCTGATTGAAATTGCGGTCAATAAAGGTTATGCAAAACAGCAACTGGCTTTGGAATTAGGAATGGCAATCAGTTTAAAACTATCGTAACAGTCCTAATGGCCTTAAGCCGGTAACTTGGGATGAACAGCCTTCGCTTATAGTTTATAATCACCGCTCTAAAGTTTTCATTGCCCGGCGTTCATCTGTGCGCTTGGTCTCGACTGTCATTGGTTAAATACACTTCATGCAAGAAATAAATCCGATCAAAAATAAAATAGCCGACTTAAAAAGCCGTGGCGATGCCCTTAGGAGGTATCTTTGACTTTGACGTTAAAAGCGAACGTTTAGTCGAAGTTTTAAGAGAGCTGGAAAACCCGAAAATCTGGGATAATCCCGAAGAAGCGCAAGCCTTAGGAAAAGAGCGCGGTCAGCTGGAAGTTATCGTTAACACCATTAATGACTTGGAGCATGGCCTGTCTGACGCGGAAGAATTGCTGCTGATGGCGGTCGAGGAAGACGATGAAGAAACGGTCGAGACTGTCGTCGATGATCTGGCTCATTTTGAAAAAAGAGTCGCGGACCTGGAATTTCGCCGTATGTTCTCCGGGCAAATGGATGCCAATAATGCGTTTTTGGATATACAGTCCGGCTCCGGCGGCACCGAAGCCCAGGATTGGGCTTCGATCATCGAGCGTATGTATTTGCGTTGGGGTGAGCGCAAGGGGTTCAAAACCGAGCTAATTGAAGAATCGCAAGGCGATGTGGCCGGGATCAAAAGCGCCACGATCAAATTCGAAGGCGAATATGCGTTCGGCTGGTTACGCACCGAAACCGGCGTACATCGCTTGGTCAGGAAATCGCCGTTCGATTCAGGCAACCGCCGCCATACCTCGTTTGCGTCGGTGTTTGTATCGCCGGAAATCGACGATGACATAGATATCGACATCAATCCCGCCGATATTCGTGTCGATGTCTACCGTGCCAGCGGTGCGGGCGGTCAGCATATCAACAAAACCGAATCGGCCGTGCGTATGACTCATAATCCGACCGGAATCGTCGTGCAGTGTCAAAGCGACCGTTCACAGCATAAAAACCGCGACACCGCGATGAAGCAATTGAAAGCCAAATTGTACGAGCTGGAAATGCGTAAACGCAGCGAAACAGCGCAGGCATTGGAAGATACCAAGTCGGATATAGGCTGGGGCAGTCAGATTCGTTCTTATGTGCTGGATCAGTCGAGGATCAAGGATCTGCGCACCAGTGTAGAAACAGGCAACACCCAGGCTGTTTTGGATGGCGACCTGGATCAGTTTATCGAGGCCAGCTTGAAGAGCGGCTTGTAAAGCCATCATGAATAAAACGGAGCTTGAAATTTTAGCCGCTATCAGAATTAATGAGGCGGGTGTTCTTTTAACTGCGGATTGTTATCAGGGCGCCTACTATTTAGCAGGCTACGCGGTGGAATGTGTATTGAAAGCCTGTATTGCCAAGCAAGTTAAAGAGTTTGATTTTCCAGACAAAAAACTTGCCAATGATAGTTTCACGCATAAGCTTTCTGATCTGGTCACTACCGCTGGATTAAAGCAAAAACTAACTGAACAAGAAAAACAAAATAAAGAATTTAAATTAAATTGGGCAGTTGTTGTTGAATGGTCAGAGGAGTCTCGTTATAAATGCGTCATTACAAAACAAGAAGCGCATGATCTTTTTATTGCAATTACCGACAATGAATCAGGAGTATTGCCATGGCTAAAGAAATATTTATGACGCAATGGTTCTCGGATGAGATGCTTTTAGCCGGTGAATCTTTGATAAGGCGATTAGACGCAACTGATGCAAAAGTACTGGCCGCTTTTTGGTTATTGGATGCCGAAGATAAAACCTGGAAATTGACGATAGTCTCGCCGCTCGTTGAAAGCGAAGGGCCCAGAAACTATTACAAACGCATTAATGACATTAATGAGTCTGCAAAGCCTGATGAAAACGTGATTGCATTGCACGATATTAGTGTAAGCGATACCGATAATCGTATTGTCAAAGCAATAAAACGCAGTGTTTTAGGTGACTCTATACTTGGAAATAATAGACTTGGCAAGAATACACTAGGGGGGGTTTACATTGAAGATATGTACCTTTATCGAATGGACTGGGAATTACTTGGAGACACTCCCAATCCAGCTACGAAGGATAAAACCATTCCGCTAAGTCCATAAGGAAAACCGGCATGATGCGGTTAACTACTCTCGACTTGGCTCGCATAGCGATTTATTCAAATAAATATTTTAATCTTATAACTTTTTAACGAAAGCCCATGTCAGAAATTGAGCACGACGAACAAGAACAAATCAAACAACGCCGCAGCAAATTGAATGAGTTGCGTGAAAACGGCGGCATTGCTTTTCCTACCGATTTTCGCCGCAATGTAGTGGCAGGCGAGTTATTGGCCGAATACGGCGAAAAATCCAAAGAAGAACTTGATGAAAAACCCTTGCGAGTAAAATTGGCCGGTCGGATGATGACCCGTCGGGTGATGGGTAAGGCCAGTTTCTGTCATATTCAGGACATGTCCGGCCAAATACAGCTTTATGTGACTCGCGATGCATTGCCCGAAAGTTTTTATAACGAACAGTTCAAAAAATGGGATATAGGCGACATCATCGGCGCGGAAGGTGTCTTGTTTAAAACCCAGACAGGCGAACTCAGTGTTAAGATCGATGCTATTCGCCTGCTGACTAAAGCCTTGCGTCCGTTACCTGAGAAATTCCACGGTATTGCCGATCAGGAAATCAAATACCGTCAGCGCTATCTGGATTTGATCATGAGCGAGCAATCGCGCAACACCTTTTTGATTCGTTCCAAGGTGGTAGCTTATATCCGTCAATTCCTGATCGAGCGCAATTTTCTCGAAGTTGAAACGCCGATGATGCAAATGATTCCCGGCGGCGCAACGGCGCGTCCTTTTACGACTTTTCATAACGCGCTGGACATGGAGCTGTATTTGCGTATTGCGCCGGAATTGTACTTAAAGCGCCTGGTGGTCGGCGGTTTTGAACGGGTATTCGAAATTAACCGTAACTTCCGCAATGAAGGTTTATCGACCCGTCATAATCCTGAATTCACAATGCTGGAGTTTTACCAGGCTTATGCGGAATACCATGAATTAATGGACTTAACCGAAGCCATGTTGCGCGGCGTTGCGATGGAAGTATTAGGGCAAACCATGATTACCTATCAAGGCGAGCAATACGACTTCGGCAAGCCGTTCGACCGTATGACCGTGGTCGAATCCATTCTGCATTTTAATCGGGATTTAACCGCGGAAAATATCGCCACCCGCGAAGCCGCCGTTGAAGTCGCCAAAAAGTTGAATATTCCGGTTAAAGATGGTTACGGTCTGGGTAAAATTCAGATTGAGATATTCGAAAAGACTGTAGAAAGCCGGTTGATGAATCCGACTTTTATCACCGCTTATCCGGTTGAAGTATCGCCATTGGCAAGACGCAATGACGACGATCCGCATGTCACCGATCGTTTTGAATTTTTTGTCGGCGGACGGGAAATTGCCAACGGCTTTACCGAGTTGAACGATGCCGAAGACCAGGCCGCGCGTTTCCAAAAACAGGTCGAAGAAAAAGAAGCCGGTGATATTGAAGCCATGCATTTTGATGCCGATTATATCGTCGCACTGGAACACGGCATGCCGCCTACGGCAGGGGAGGGCATAGGTATCGATCGTTTAGTCATGCTGTTTGCCGATGCACCGTCAATACGCGATGTGTTGTTGTTTCCGCATATGAGACCTAAGGGTTAAGGAACGGCAGTATATTTGGTTAATTCACCACGAAGGCACGAAGGAAAATATAAAGCTTATGTCTTCGTGGTGTTTTTTGATTTTTATAACAGTAATTAAAAGTTGTCCTTCAACCGCCTGATTTCCGCGAAAACCTCCACCGGCTTGTTATTCACCATTTTAATGGTTTCCTGCAACGCCAAACTGTCTTCCCTGAAAAATGGATTAGTCTCCAGTTCCTGTTCTATTGTCGACGGCACCGTCGGCAAGTGATTTGCTCTCAGTTGATTGACGTCATCCATTCTTTGCTGTAATTGCCGGTTATCAGGTTCTACGGTTAAAGCAAAGCGGCCATTGGCTTGCGTGTATTCATGAGCGCAATAGATTTGAGTCGATGCGGGCAAAGCCTTCAGTTTCTGCAACGAATGCCACATTTGTTCCGCTGTACCTTCAAATAACCGACCGCAGCCCATCACAAATAAAGTATCCCCGCAAAACAGCAGGTTGTCGTCAGCAAAATGATAAACAACATGACCGCTGGTATGGCCGGGCGTCGAGATTACGCTAGCCGAATGCTTGCCGAGTTTTACCTCGTCGCCGTCAACAACGCCGCGATCAAAACCGGGAATTCTATGCCGGTCTGAAAGACCCGCAATAACCGTGCAGCCGGTTTTTTGTTTCAATTCGAGATTACCGCCAACATGATCGGAATGGTGATGGGTATTAAGAATAGTAGTTAACCGCCAGCCTTTTTGATCCAACACATCTAAAACCGGCTGGGCGACAGCAGGATCTACAACAGCGGTTTCACCGGATACAGGGTCATGTAGCAGATAAATGTAATTATCGTTTAAGACGGGGAGTGTCAGGATGGTTAGCATGTTTTAACTCCTTATTCGGGTTTCAAGTAACGGATCATTCTCGGCATGAAAATGAGTCGCCTAACACATAAACCACCTATAAATTTGACCGATTAAAAGGTAGAGTTTGGCATCGATGTTCATGCCAAATTGTGGTTTAACCGACCAACGGTTTGTGGAACTTAGTGGCGGTTATCAGATTCTTCCCGTATGGGTAGGGTGAAATAAAAACAGGTGCCTTTTTCAGATTGGCTATTGAAACACAAAGTACCTTCGTGAGCTTCAACCAGTGATCGGCTGATCGATAATCCCATGCCCATACCGTTTGTCTTCGTGGTGTAAAACGGCGTCAATATTTTTTGTTGCTGGTCTTCATCAAGGCCGGGGCCATTGTCTTTTACACTGATCAGAATGTCATTATCGGGAGTCAGGCTGCTATGGATAGTCAGCTGGCGCAATTGTTTTTCGGGTAAATTTTGTAAGGCATCAACGCTGTTTCGTATCAGGTTGATGATGACTTGCTCAATTTGTATCTGATCGACGCAAACAGCTGGTAAATGATTTTCCAATTCAAACGTCAGTTTTATGCCGTTTTGTTTCAGTTCGGGAATACATAAGCCGACAGCATCATGAATCAAATTATTAACATCAGCGATTGAACGGTGTTTTGCATGAGTTTTGATAAATTCCCTCATCCGGTGAACGATCCGTCCCGCTCTTAAAGCCTGTTGTTGGGTTTTGTATAACACCTCGGCTAGTTTTACCAGATCGGGAGTTTCAGTATTAATCAGGTTTAGGCTGACTTGCGCATAACTGGAAATTGCAGCCAGCGGTTGATTGACCTCATGGGCAATACCTGAAGCCATTTCTCCCATCAGCCCAAGGCGGGTGACATGGGCGAGTTCGTCCAGGCGTTCCTTGTCTTGCTGTTCCCTGTGCTTGCGTAAACTGACATCACGCACAATGTAGGTAAAATAGTGCTCATTATCGATGGCGAACTCTGCGATGGACAGATCCAGGGGCACTACAGAACCGTTTTTATGAATGCCTTCAATTTCCCGGATTTGACTGGCAAATTTTACTGCCTGAGGCAAGGCATAACTTGGCGATAGCGGCATCAGTGTACAAATGTTGCAACCAATCAGCTCTTCCGGTTTATAGCCAAAAATAATTTCTATTGCGGCATTAGCGGATACGATAATGTCGGACATGTCATAGGTGATAATGCCTTCTACCGATGCATTAAAAATGGCGTTGAGTTTGTCTTCTATTTGTTTGCGTTGAGTAATGTCGTACAGAATCACCAAATGCTCGCCCGAAAAATCGTGATGAATCGTAGCGGCAGACGCCAACGCGGTTTTAATGCTGTCGTGTTTGCAGTGAATAGTTACTTCCAAAGGCGGAAAGTCGACCAGCCCCAGATTGGCTTTTTCTTGTGTCATTTGCCAAGTGGTTTCTATCCACTGCCGATAGTCCGGATCCGGGTAAGCTTTCAGACGCCAGTCTGGCAGAGTGGGAATATCATCTATGCTGTAACCAAAGGTTTGCACAAACGCTTGATTGAGGAAAGTAATATTCAACTGCTCATCATGCAACGCCATCGGTACCGGACAAGCCTCAATAATCGAACGAAATTTTGCCTCGCTGGCTTTTAGTTCATTTTCCATTATTTTGCGTTCGGTGATGTCGATATGCATGGCAACGTAATGGGTGACTGCGCCGACGGCATCTTTCACCGCAGTGGCGATTAACCACGAGGGATAGACTTCGCCATTCTTGCGGCGGTTCCAGATCTCACCTCGCCATTGGCCGGTTTTATTCAGGATATTCCATAATTGGCGGAAAAAGGCAGGACTGTGTCGCTCTGATTTCAGAAGATTGGGTGTGTTACCGATGATTTCTTCAGCATGGTAACCGGTAATGGTGCACAAAGTCTGATTGACACTGATAATGTTTGCTTTGGCATCGGTTATTAAAATACCTTCCATGGTGCTCTCAAACATCGTTGCTGCCAGGCGTAGTTTTTCCTCCACCCGTTTGCGCTCGATTGCATAGTGTATGCTCCGGTGTAATATGCCGCTCGTCAGGTCACTTTTAACCAGATAATCTTGTGCGCCTGCCTGAGCCAGTTTTATCGCCAAGTCTTCATCGTCAAGACCGGTCAATATGATGATAGGCAAGTTGGGCGCTTGGCGATGCAGACGCCAAAACGTATCCTGTCCAAAGGCGTCCGGCAGCGATAAATCGAGTAAGGCGACATCGAAATGTTCTCGTTTCAGTAACGCTAAACCTTCTTCCAGCCGTTCGGCATGAGTCAGGTGGAAAAACTGCTTCGTGTTTTCCGTTAATAATTCGCGCAGTAGCACGACATCGGGTTTATGATCTTCTATCAACAGGATATTCATATGCACATATGTCTATCAGAAAGTTGTAGTAGATTCGCCGTTGCATAATCTAATCTAAACGGAGTTTTGAATCTGATTTTTGCTCGAAAGTTTTCAAGCGGTTTTCCTATGGTCGGCTGTTTTTGATGTTGTGTATTGATTGGCGGTTTGCAATTGCGAAACCGCTCTACACCGTTTAGATTTTCTTAACGTCCATGATAAAAATATCTCTATGCACAAAACTTCTCAATCTGAGCAAGAATACCCTGTATATCCAAACCGCACAATGCCAGCAATTCTTCTCTGGTGCCTTGCTCGACAAAACTGTCCGGCAGGCCGATATTCAGCACCTGCATCAGGATTTGTTGCGCTTGCAGGAAGTCGTTGACGGCGCTGCCGGCGCCACCGGCGAGTACGTTTTCTTCGACGGTGATGAATATTTCATGACTCTTGGCTAATTCAAGCACCAGTTCGGTATCGATAGGTTTGACAAAACGCATGTTGACTATGGTGGCGCCTAACTGCTTACCGGCTTCCATAGACGGAGTTACCATGCTGCCCCAAGCCAGGATGGCGATACGGCTGCCTTGATGACGAACTTCGGCTTTACCTATTGGAAATGCGGTCATGGTTTTATTAATTGCAGCGCCGGGACCTTTGCCGCGCGGATAACGCACGGACGCCGGGCCTTGATGCATAAAGCCGGTATAGAGCATTTGCCGGCATTCGTTTTCATCGGCAGGCGCCATGACCAGCATATTCGGAATGCAACGCATATAGCTGTAATCAAAACTACCGGCATGGGTTGGGCCGTCCGGGCCGACTAAACCGGCGCGATCCAGCGCAAATAACACATCCAGGTTCTGGATCGCGACATCATGAATCATCTGGTCGTAGGCCCGTTGCAAGAACGTCGAATAAATCGCTACAACCGGTTTGGCGCCTTGGCAAGCCTGCCCTGCAGCCAGTGTTACCGCATGTTGCTCGGCAATCGCGACATCAAAGTAACGTTTTGGGTAACACTCAGAAAATTTGACCAGCCCGGAACCTTCGCGCATCGCCGGAGTAATGCCCAGTAAGCGCTCGTCTTGTGCCGCCATATCGCAGAGCCATTCGCCGAATACTTCCGTGTAAGTCGGATGCGGGGAGGGTGCCGATTTGGGCAGACAGTCTTTGCTGGGGTCGAAAGCCGGTACGCCGTGATAAGCCAGCGGATCTTTCTCGGCAGGCGGATAACCTTTGCCTTTTTGGGTAACGATATGCAAGAAGCGCGGACCGGAAATATCTTTCAGGTTTTCCAGCGTCGATACCAGCATGTCCATGTCATGCCCGTCTATCGGGCCGATATAATTAAAGCCCAGCTCTTCAAACAATGTGCCCGGTACAATCATGCCTTTCATGTGTTCTTCGGTGCGTCGCGCCAGTTCCCAAACACTCGGAATACTGCTTAAGGCTTTTTTGCTGCCTTCGCGCATTGAAGAATAAAATTTGCTGGACAAAATTTTTGTCAGGTAATTATTCATCGCGCCGACCGGTGGCGAGATCGACATGTCGTTATCGTTCAGGATCACCAGCAGATTGGCATCCAGCGCGCCCGCATGATTCATTGCTTCAAACGCCATACCGCCGGTAATGCTGCCGTCGCCGATAATCGCGACCATTTTCTTGTCTTCGCCTTTTAACGCCGAAGCAATCGCCATACCCAGAGCTGCGCTGATCGAGGTACTGGAATGGCCGACGCCGAACGCATCGTATTCGCTTTCTGCCCGATTAGGAAACGCAGAAACCCCGTCTCGGGTACGGATCGTAGTCATGCGTTCTTTACGTCCGGTCAGGATTTTATGCGGATAAGCCTGATGGCCGACATCCCAAACCAGCTGATCGGAAGGCGTGTCGAACACATAATGTAAGGCTATGGTTAACTCAACCGTACCCAGTCCGGCGGAAAAATGGCCGCCGGAAATGCTCACGGTATGGGTTAAATAGTCGCGTAATTCTTTTGCCAAAGGCTTAAGCTGGCTTTTCGACAGCTTGCGCAGATCGGCAGGGGTGTTGATGTCTTTGAGCAATGGGTAGTTTTGTATTGTATTCATATTAATAAAGAGGTTCGCGATAGAACATCAGGATAATGCCAATCTGAAACAGCGCGGCAACAGAAATAAACCCGGCAATATCTTTGCCCGGTTTGTCCAATTTTAATTCCAGCCAACGACCGCATGCCAGAATCAGAGAAAAAGTTCCCATCATGGTATGCCCGACCTGGATAAGGAAAGCACTTTTGGGCTGAAAGCCTATATGGGAATGAGTCAGCAGCATCAAGCCGCCAAAAGCGGCCAGCAGCGGAAACACAAAGGGCAGTTTACTGTCCGGGTTCTTGGTTATTCTGGCTGTAAGCTCCATAACGCCAAGTACAAATACCAGCAAAGTTGCAATCCGATGCTGCAGTACTTCGCCGTTATTGAAAGTGCTTTCCCAGAAGCCTATCGGACCCAAAGGCCAGGTTTCCGCATCGCTACGGAAAAACAGGAAGATACCCAGTCCGACAAAGCCTAAAGGCCAGTATTTAAAATATTCAACCCCAGTTTTTTTTACATAAGACAACATCGCAAAGAAGCTCATCACGGTCAGGAAAATACCGGAGATGTTATGGTTGTAGTTCGACCATTCGGTTGCGGCCAGCGATGGCACTTGGCCGACAATGGCAACGCGTCCGGCTTCGCCTGCAATCAAGTCGGTATGTGCTGGAGAGCTTGTTTGAGGGATTTGCGGACTAAAAGTATTCAGAACTTCCTGCCAACTTGCAGTCAGGTTTGGAATATCAATAGCCGGAGGCTGAGACGCCAAGCTCGCGGCGGTAAACAGCAAGGTAACCAGGACAAAGGTTTCCGCTTCGACATAATAGGGCACGCGGTTATGTAGAGCGTGGCTATTGCCGGAAAATCCGAATGCCGTGACGGATGATTTATTTAACCAGGCGAATCCCAAAGCCATAGCCATTAAGGTAATTTTTACCATCAGTAAATTACCGTAGCCGGTACCGATCAGTCCGTTCCATGTGCCGATGTATTGCAGAGCCATAGGCAAACCTGAAATCAGGATCATTGCAACCGAGGCTATTCCGAACGTAGAGAAACGCTTTAGCAATAAAGGCCATAATTCAGCTGAAACCTGTCTGCTGTTATGCAAGAGCCAAAGATGGACCAACTGAAAAACACCTCCGATCCAGGCTGCTGCGGCCAGTTGATGGATGATCGTCAGCGACATCAAAATAAACTGATTTTCAAAGCGTCCCGCGCCATGTACCAGCCAAGCGCCTGAAATAATCATCGGCAAGGCCACAACGCCGGCAGTTATCCAGCATTCTTTTGAAAAAGGATTTTTACTGAGATATTGATAGCAATAACCGGCCAAAAACACAGCCAGTATTGTACGTATTATGCCGCCTACGAATTGTGTGGTGTCGGCGAACTCGGGGAACGGCCATCGCTCAAGTACGGCTGTCATTAACCATACCTTGAGAATAATTTTGAAAAGTTGGGCTGCAGCCAACCAAATACCGCCTTTATAAATAAGGGCAATGGTTTTTTGCAGTAATACCGCCGAGTATCCGTCTTGATAATGCCACGGGCGCAATACAAAAAGTCCCCAAAATAGGCTGCCGATTGCTAATGAATAACAAATCAGGTCGAAACCGCCAATGAGGGAGTCGAGAAAATCAGCTATACCGGCCATTGCTAACTCCTATTTGGAAACGGAAAAATGAATAACATCTTCGGTTAAATGACCGTCGGCAGCGAAGACTTTAAACCTGAGCGCATAATCGCCGGTTTCCAACGCTGGAATATGGACAATAATCTGACCTTGTTTACTGCCGGTGACGGCTTGTAATAATTGATGTTTATCGCCTTTACTGACCAGGAAAATTTGCGACAAGCCCAGTTCAATCTGCGAGTTAAACGACAGCTCAACTTTTGCCGGGTTATTGGCATGAATGGGCGTGATCTTCAACGAATAATCGGTTATTACCGCATGAGCGAAGGCCCATTGTGTTTGGCACAACATTAAAAATAATAAACTTATTGAAATGATTTTTTTCATCACTATTCCCCCGATCAATTATTTTTTGCCTTTCAAGGCATGTCCCGCCAGATTCTTGCCCAAATCCCAGATGGAACCGGGAATTTGATGGGTATCGGCTATGGCTTTATCAAATGAATTGACTATAGTGTCGCGGTCTTTTTGCGTTAAGTTTAAAGGGGGCAGCAATTTGACCACGTTCATGCCGTGCCCTGCAACCTGCGTTAATATGTGGTGTTCTTTAAATAAAGGAATAGTGATCATTTGACAGAACAAACCTTTATTGGCTGCTTCCAGCATCGCCCAGGCCGCTTTTAGCTTTAAGCTCTTCGGTGATTGGAATTCAATCGCAATCATCATGCCTTTGCCGCGCGCTTCTTTCAGGAATTCATATTTGCCGGTCATTGCATTCAGGCTGTCGATAATGTCGGTGCCGACTTTCATGCTGTTTTCGACCAGTTTTTCCTCTTCCATAACGTGCAATGTGGCAAGACCTGCCGCCATCGCCATATTGTTTTTGGAGAAGGTGGAACCATGCACGACGGCTCTATCCATACGGTTATAAACCGTATCCATGATTTTCTGGGTCATCGCGACCCCGCCGACCGGAACAAAACCGCCGGACAGGGCTTTGGCCATACAAATCATGTCCGGTTTGACGTTCCAATGATCGATAGCCCAGAACTTGCCGGTGCGTCCCAAGCCGGTTTGGACTTCATCGGCGACAAACAAGGTGCCGTATTTTTTGCATAAGCGTTCGACTTCGGGCAAGTAGTTATCATCAGGTACATTAACGCCTTTACCTTGAATAGGCTCGACGATGAAAGCAGCAACGTCTTTGTTGCTTAAGGCTTGTTCCAGCGCTGCAAGATCATTGAAAGGCACAGCGCTGCAACCGGGCAGCAGAGGGCCGAAACCCTCGCGGAAAATGTTTTCGCCGTTTAACGACAGAGAACCCATGGTCAGACCATGATAGCCGTGTTCGCAGAAGACGATTTTTTCACGCTTGGTGGTGTAGCGGGCAAATTTAATTGCGGCTTCTACGGATTCGGTTCCGGAGTTGCAAAAGAACATTTTGTTCAGGTTGTCCGGTGTGGTTTTCAGGATTTCCTGCGCCAATAATCCGCTGAGTACTGACACATCCATTTGTACCAGATTGGGCAATTCCAGTGTTAAAGTCTCAGTTAAGGCGCTGATAACGGTCGGGTGGTTGCGGCCGATTGCAAATACGCCGAAACCGCTGAGCAAGTCCAGATATTCCGTACCTTCCTGGGCATAGAGATATTGTCCGATAGCCTTTTTATAGTGGCGGTCGTAGCCTATGGTCTTTAACACTCTGACCATTTGATTATTTAAATGTTGTTCGTGCAGATCAAATTTATCAGTACTGTGTTGAGAAAAAAGTTCGGCGATGCTGAATGACATTAGTTACCTCAAAAAATTAAATTCTTTTGCCGCTGAAAGCAGGCAGGACTATTAAAGAACACATCACTGTGAAAGTAAGGCCTATGGCCAATACTAAACCCATACTTGCCATGCCCTGATGAGCAGTGAAGGCAAGGCTTGAAAAACTGCACAAGGTCGTTATGGAGCTGAAAATAATGCCTCGGGTGGTGCTGCTTTGCAGCAAGTTTTCATCTTCACCCGAGCTGGAATGGTGTCGGTGCATGATAAGTATGCTACTGTCGATACCCATGCCCAACAGTAAAGGCAGGGCAATGATGTTGGCGAAATTGAAAGGGTTGTCCAGTAACACGTTAGTTGCACCGGTTAACAAAGCAGCCAATAATAATGGCATGATAACCAGTAAGGTTTTCCTTACATTTCTATACATCAACAATAATAACACCACAATGGCAATAAAAGCACCGCTAAAGGCGTTAATAAATGCCTTGACTATAGCGTCGCCCCCCGCCTGATTAATTATCGGCAGACCGGAAACTGTGTTATCAACGGTCTGTACCTGTGTAACAAATTCTTTTAAATTCTCAGGTCTATTTTGGTCCTTTTCAGGTGTGATCAGGACTCTATAGAGGCCGTTAGCGCTGACCCAGTGCGATTTTATCTCCGCCGGTAAATCGGCCAGTTCAAAGGGTATGGCTGTCAGGCTGGTGCGTAGGCGTTCTATGGTAAACGGTAGCAGGCCTAAAATGTTTTTTTCCAGCTGAATGTAACTTGCTGTCGGAGTCTGGGTGGTATCAGTTTGTTTCATGAACGCTTCGATGCGCTGTTGTAATTGCTGCAAGGTCTGTTGCGGCACATTAGGCGAATGTTCGACAATGGCTTTTTTCAATGCTTCATTGAACTTAATCAATGCTGTCTGCTGATTGACTGTATCGAGTATGTTGTCAAAGTTTTTTAGTTGACCGCCCAGCATCAGGTTTAAATCTTCAATGGTTGCCAGCTTTTCGTCCTGATTTTTAGCGATAAAACTTGCCAAGGTCAGGGAGTCGTGTACAGATGGCTGATGCTTTAGTTCGTTGGTGATTTTATCCGCTGCTTCAAGATCACTTGCCAACGCGGTCAGTGCAAACGGGGATTCGGTTTTGGACTTTAACAGCTCTTTAATGGTTATGACCGATTCGCTGTTTGGGTCTCTGAGGTTGATAGGATTGTAATCAAAAGTAAGATCGGTCAATACAAAACAGGCGCCGATGCCCAGTAGTATGGAGACGATTTTGATGCCGGTCGAAAAGCGGAAAGGAAAGGTGATTATAAAGGCCGGGGTTAACGGTGAGCGTATCGGCTTTACCTTATCGACAGGAAAAACGCAGAATAACGCCGGTAACACTGTCAGCGAAATAATCAGGCCGATGAAGATGCCGCCACCTGAAATAACGCCTAATTCGGATACGCCCGCATAATCTGTGGGTATGAATGCAAAAAAACCAATTGCTGTGGCCAGGGCGCATAAAAATAATGAAGATCCGACATCACGGATACTGATCAGGATGGCTTCGCTATTCGATAGGCCGTCCGCTTTGCCTTCGCGATAATGCAGGCAGATATGGATCGCGTAATCGACTCCCAGTCCGATATATAAACTGGCAAAAGCGATGGAAATGACATTTAAATGGCCCACGGTGATAGCGGCGAACCCTGCCGTCAATATCAATCCCATAACTAGAACGATATAGGTTGTAATCAGCAAACGTATTGAACGCAGGCCTATCCATTGTATTGCGAATACTAATACCAGTGACAACAAGCCCGAGAATGTGGCGCCTTTGGTAACGCTCTCAAGTTCTTCGTGTTCCAGCGCGGTTTCGCCGGTTATGCGAATACTGAGAGAAGGATTTTCCGCCATGATTGCATGACTGATTTCGCGTGCTGCCGAAAGTGCGACGTCAGCCGGCAGCATTTCATTAAAATGCATTTTAGGTTTGGCTATGACGATAGTCCGGTTAGATTCGGTTTGTGCGGCTGCATCCTTATAGTTGTCGCTGGACAATATGTTTTGCCAGGATAAATAGTGCGATTGGCCAAGCAACTGATTTTTCAGGATGTCGTCAATGGCGAGCAGTATCGGATTTAAATCCATAGGCAGGGCATGGTCATGCCGGTTTAGTGCCTGGCCGATAATGTCGAATAAGCCTTCAAGGTGATAATTCTGCGCCATGTGACCTATAAAAGGCTGGGCGTCAGTCAGTTTTTGGGCGAAATTATCCAGATCGTTTTGATCCAGATAGAGTAAGGCTTGCTGTCTGAAAAAGGCGTTATCTGTGGGTATGTAGGCGGAATCAAAGCGATCGTTTGCTTTAACTAACTGTTCGGCAAGCTTGCCGGCAGCTTGAGAAGATTCTTCCGGTGTTTCAGCCTCAACCACAAAAATAATGGTAGTGGCATCATCGGGAAACGCCTGGTTAAAATGCGCCTGGTTTTGCTGGAAAGGCAAGTCGGGTGACAGCATTTCAGCCGTGTTGGTGTTAATCTCCAGGTTTTTAATGGTGTAGTACAGAGTGGCGCCGCACAGCAATAGCGATAGCAATAGCAGTGTCCACGGGCAGCGCATGATTTGTCGCTCGCACCATCCGATAAGGGCGTTGAAAAAAGATGACATGCTGTTATACGGCTGGGCTAGCGGCTGCGGTCAAATGGTCGAGCTGTTTAGCGACCAATTTTAACGTGTTTTTTGCGTCCTTGAAATGCAGGCCCAGCTTGATCAGTCCGGGTAACTCAGCAGGATGCCGTGCAATAAATACTAACAACTTAGCTAAAACGATGTCGCCCTGCCCGTTAAGAGAGTGATTGATGGCTTTGGGCAAGTCCATGTTAACCGGGTCTGCAATGGCCCTGATGGCAATGAAAGACAGATCGTTTTGCCGGGCAACTTTGGCTATGGCGATACTCTCCATGTCCAATGCAATTGCGCCGGTTTGAGTATGCAGGTGCGTTTTGTCGTTGGCAGTAGCTACAATGGTAAGGCTTTCAGCCAAACTGCCGGTATGGATTTTTAGAAGTGGGGAGAGCAGGTTTTTGGTGAGCCTGAGCCAATCTTCGGTAATGCCGATTTGAGCGCCGTCGGCATCTATCAACGTATCGGCTAAGACCAGATCACCCGGTTTTAATGATTTACTGAGGGCGGCTGCGCAACCCCAGCTGATCAGCCGAGTAGCGCCTTGCGCAATTAATAACTCGGCTGCCGTGCGCGCATTGACGGCGCCTGCGCCGGAATAAGCGAGTACGATCGTATCGCTAATAAAAACGCAGCCCCCTTTATCAATTTTTTTTGAGGTCAGGGTGCTGAGTTCTTCCAGTAAAGCAACGACAATGCCAGTGATCAATTTATATCGCCAGGGATGGTGTGTATGTCACAAGCCAGTCCGGAACTGGCGTGACGATCGCCAGGAATGGTGTGCATGTCGCTAGTCCGGCAACCGGCTTGGCAATTAAGCTCGTTACGGTATCGAGCCAAGGCCCAAAGCGGAAAGAACTTATCGTAACCGTGGTACTTGAGGTAAAAAACTTTCGGAAAGCCGGGCGCGGTAAAGCATTCGTCATTCCATATGCCGTCAACTCTTTGATTGCGCAAGATGAAATCGATACCGGCTTTCACTTCATGGCTATGAGCTTCACCCGCCGCCATCAGCGCCAAAACAGCCCAAGCTGTTTGGAATGCGGTGCTGAAACCATATTGACCACTTTGGCTGACATCATGATAGCTGTAGTTGTCTTCACCCCAGCCGCCATCGCCGCGTTGTACGCTTTTTAACCATTTTGCGGCTTTGGTGTAGAGCGGGTCGGTTTTAGGCAGGTTGGTTTGCTCCAATCCAAGCAATACTGACCATGTGCCGTAAATGTAGTTAGTGCCCCAGCGGCCGAACCATGAACCGTCCTGTTCCTGTTCGCTACGGATATAGTCGATAGTGCGCTCCAACGCAGGTAAATACTCGGCATGATCCTGTGCCACTCTAGCCATCAGCATCGCGCAACGCGCGCTGACATCCGATGTGGGTGGGTCTAACAGCGCCCCGTGATCGGCAAATGGAATTTCATTCAGGTAATAGTTGGTGTTGTCGACGTCAAACGCACCGTAGCCGCCGTTTTTAGATTGCATGCCGACTATCCAACGGGTTGCCCGGTGTATCGACTCATCCAGGTGGGGCAAGTTCGATTCCGCCATCGCAAAAGCAACAATCGCCGTGTCGTCGACATCGGGATAATGCGGGTTTGCAAATTGAAATGCCCAGCCGCCGCCTGCTAAATCAGGCTTGGAAATTCGCCAGTCGCCGGGCTCGTCAGACAGCTGCTTGCTTTTCAACCAGTCGTAGGCGCGAGTCAGGCTTTTGCTGTTGCCGATCTTGTCGGCTTCCTGTAAAGCCAATGCAGCAAGTGCTGTATCCCAGACCGGAGACAAGCAAGGTTGGCAGTAGGCGTCATGCTCATTAATGACCAGCAATTTGTCTATCGCTTTACGTGCGGTGACGACATGATGATGATCGGCTGGCATGCCCAGCAGCAGCATGGCTTCATATGAATTGACCATTGCCGGAAAAATTCCGCCCAAGCCGTCTTCTCCGTTCAGTCGTTCAATAAACCAGTTTTTGGCTTTTTCAATCGCCAGTTCATGGGCTTTTTTCGGAATCAGCGGGCGTGTTACCCGGCCCAGTTTATCCAGACCTAGAAAGATTTTATTTAAAGCGGTTCTTTCAGGAAAATAATGCTTTTCTTTGTCGGGATGGGTGACGAAAAGCTCCAGGATATTAATGCGGTAAGGGTTTTTTGCCGTCGCTTTTAAGGTGCAAAGAATAAATAAAGGCACCATAACGGTTCTGGACCAGTACGATACTTTATCCAAATGGAACGGAAACCAGCTGGGAAACAGCATGATTTCGACAGGAATATACGGAACTCCGCGCCAGGGCAATTGCTCGAAGGTTGCCAATGCAATACGGGTAAACACATTGGCTTTAGCCGCGCCGCCTTGGCTGAGAATGTAATTTCTTAATCGAACCATATGTGGGGCGTCGATAGAATCTCCGGCCATTTTTAACGCGTAATAGACTTTAACGCTGCAACTGATGTCGCCCTCGCCGCCGGTATACAACGGGTAACTGCCATCTTTAGATTGACGGGATCTTAGGTAATTAGCGATTTTGGCCTGTAGCGATTCATCAATTTCACCCAGATAGTGCATCATCATGATGTACTCCGACGGGATCGTGCAGTCTGCTTCCAGTTCAAATACCCAATAGCCGTCTTTGTCTTGCAGGCTTAATAATTTGTCCTGCGCTTTGTTAATGGCTCGATTGAGATCAAACGCATAGTTGTTGACAGTATTCGATGAACTCGAAATAGTGCTGACATTTATCTCTGAATTGGCTTCGTTAAACATAAGTTACGTCCTTAAAAATTTACCTTGGCTTCTGAGGATGGTGTTGAATATGTCCAGTCGGGCGTTTTGAGATCACGACTTGTTAAGTTAAAAAGCAAGCTAAGCATGATGTTGCTGCGTCCGGTCAATCGGGTCGCAAGAATAGTTGCTTTAACGCTGTTACGAGTGATTTTGACTTGATCGGAATTGCTGAAATCCAGGTTTTGTTTGATTTTCTTTAAGGTCAAAATAGCCATTCCTAACGCCCAAAGACAGAAATTACGAATGCCGCTTTCATGCGAGGGAAGCAACTGCGTGTATTTCAATGCGTTATGTAGATGACCGTGAGCAATGCTGATCAAGTGTTCCAGGCCTAAGCGGAAGTTTTTATCGTGGGTTTCCGGCGTCAGGTTTTTAAGATCGAATCCTGTTTCGGTAAAAATATCCTGCGGTAACCAGCAAACGCCACGTTCGGCGTCATCCCATATATCTTTCAATATATTGGTCATTTGCAGTCCCTGGCCGAAAGATACCGACAGGCGAAGCAGTTCGTCTTTATGTTGGGCAATTTCCGGTGAGTAATGGCAAAAAAGCTTGGCCAGCATTTCCCCGACGCAACCTGCAACGTAATAACAGTATCTGTCCATGTCGGCAAGCGTTGCCAGGCCGCCATGCAGATCTTGGGCCTGAAATATTGGCATGCCTTCAGCCATGGTTTCCACGCAGCAAGCCAGTGCTTCGATTTGATCGGGATCAAACTTATGAGTGATTTGAATAACCCTCGGCAAGACATGAATCAAAGTGTGCTCAGCGGGAATGGTTTGCTCGGAAAGCAATGGCGCAAGATCTACGGCAAACGGCTCTGAATTGTTGCCGGTTTTTACGACATGAATAAACTCCGAGCAAAAATATTTTTTTTGCTGGGGAGATAGAGAAACTTCATCTTCTATAGTGTCGACAATACGGCATAGCAAATAAGCGTTTGCTACTGGGCTGTATAACTTTTCCGGTAACTGGGGAATAGTCAACGCAAATGTTCTGGAGACGCCTTCAAGTAATAGCGCCTGAAATTCATCATCAGATAAATTACTGAGTGATTTTGGGTTATCCAGGGATATTTGAGTTTCACTCATGGTATTTTTGATGTCGATTTGCACGGTTAATTTAAGTTGGTAAGTGGCAATAATAGACTGTTTGTTGGTATTTTGCAAAGCAATGTTGTTTTGTTGCAAATATGCTAATATGATAGCGGCTAGAAGCGCTTTATTGCCAGTAAAAATAAGCAGTTAGTCATGTTTGTGTGATATTTCCAACATAGACGGAAAGTTGCGATTTTTATAGGCTATTTACATACGCTGACTATAAAACTGGAGTCGCCAGATAAAAAATAGTATGCTAATCAGTAATAGATAAGCGCTTGTATTATATAATAGGCTTATGGATATTCCTTGATTCCTATCGTTAAAAATGAGTAGGCAGTTGTATTTTAGTGAATATTATTTTTTTGTTGTTTTATTGATACAGTTTTTCCATTCTATAGTGTATGTGGTTTTCAGGGCGTTCATCTTATCTGGGCGTCATTAAGTTTTTTAAGTTTTTTTGGAGGGTTTGCTTGTGGGAGTTCCTTTACGTCAGCAGTTGACTGTAGGTAGTTATTTGATTAAGCAGAAGTTGAAAGGGGTTAAAAAATATCCTTTGGTGCTGATGCTTGAGCCTTTGTTTCGTTGCAATTTAGCCTGTGCAGGCTGTGGTAAAATCGACTACTCCGATGACATTCTCGACAAGCGTCTTTCATTTGAAGAATGCATGCAGGCTGTAGACGAGTGCGATGCACCGATGGTGTCCATTCCAGGTGGAGAGCCGCTCATCCACAAAGAAATGCCTCAAATTGTTGAAGGCATCATTGCGCGGAAGAAATTTGTTTATCTGTGTACTAATGCACTTTTGTTGAAAAAGAGGATTGACGATTACAAGCCATCCCCTTATTTGACATTTTCAATTCATTTGGATGGCATGCAGGAAAGGCATGATACGTCCGTTTGCCAGGAAGGTGTTTTTGAACGGGCTGTTGAGGCCATAAAATTGGCATTGGAAAAAGGCTTTAGGGTCACCGTAAACTGCACCCTGTTTCAAGGTGAAAGCTCTCAAGAAGTTGCCGATTTCCTGGATTACGCGATGGAACTTGGCGTTGAAGGTATAACTATTGCTCCCGGCTTTAGTTATGAGCGTGCGCCTCAGCAGGATGTGTTTATTAAAGGTAGTGATGTTAAGGATTTGTTCCGGGGCATTTTTAAAATTGGCAAAAAGCGCAACTGGAAATTAAATCATTCGTCGCTATATCTTGATTTTCTGGCAGGTAACCAGAATTACGATTGTACGCCATGGGGCAATCCGACCCGTAACGTGTTCGGCTGGCAAAAACCCTGTTATTTGCTGGCTGACGAAGGTTATGTTTCAAGCTTTCAGGAGCTTTTGGATACGACTCCATGGGAAAAATACGGCAGCGTTAACAATCCTAAATGTGCAAGCTGCATGGCCCATTGCGGTTATGAAGCAACGGCTGTTGAAGATATGTTAAGTCATCCGTTGAAAGCATTGTTAACATCGATTAGGGGGCCAAAAACCGAGGGTGCCATGATACCTGTGGCTACGCCTGAGTATGCAAAAGAAAAGTTGTCATCAACCATTGCAGGAATTCCTGTAAGAGTAGAGATTACCGACTAGAATGCTCGCATATCCCGCCCTGCATTGCTTACCGCCTGCATTCGCTTAGAAATACACGCGGTGTTGTTGGGCGATGCAGGGCAATTTCGATGACTGCATGGATGCAGTTGCCTAGAATTTTATTTAAGATTGCAGCTATGGCGGTCCTGTAGTGTTAAAGAAACTTATGAATACGTATTAGTTCTTACGAGGTTTTTTGATTATGGTTTTAAAAAATATGAAGTTAGCTGTCGTTTTTATGTTCCTTTTGTTCGGGACGGCGAACGCCTTTGCGGCAGATGAAGGGGCGGCAACTGCAAAACAGGTCGTAGAAAAATTTCAAGCCGACCTTATTGCTGTAATGAAGGATGGTAAGAAATTAGGCTATGCAGGAAGATATGAAAAACTAAAGGATCCTGTTTCCAATAGTCACGAGCTGACAAAAATCGCCCGCATTGTTGTCGGTAAAGAGTGGGAAAAGTTATCCGAAGAGCAACAACAAAAACTGGTTGATGTATTCAGCCGATTGAGTATTGCTTCTTACGCGCATAACTTTAAAGATTATTCGGGAGAATCATTTGTATTTGATTCAGAAGAGGAAACAACAAGAGGCGGCGTTGTGGTGCATTCTCATTTTGTTGTTCCGGGCGATAAGCCCGTTAAGTTCGATTACATGCTAAAGGAAAAGGGTACGAGCTGGCGCATTATTAATATCATTGCCAATGGCGTAAGTGATTTGGCCTTGAAAAGATCGGAATATACAACTATTTTACAGCGTGAAGGCTTTGACGCCTTAATAACAAAGATCAATGAAAAAATTGACAATTATTCAAAACAATAGGTTTTAGGCCAATGAACAGACCACAAAACGGCAATCGTAGCGTTAAAATGCAACATACATTTTCAGGGATATTAATCGGCGTTGCGATCACTTTGGGCGGTTGTGCGACAACGAGCGGTGTTGAACAGCAAACTGTAGCGAACAAAGCTGATCCTTATGAGAACTTTAACAGGAAAATGTTTGTTTTTAACGATCACGTTGATAATTATGTCGCCGAACCTATTTCAAATGCCTATAAATGGATAACTCCGCAGTTCATGCAAACCGGAGTTTTTAACTTCTTTAATAACCTGAAAAATGTCAATGTGGTCATCAACGATGTTTTGCAGGCTAAGTTTTCACAAAGCGCTGAAGATACCGGACGATTTGCGATCAATTCCACCGTAGGATTGGGCGGACTGTTCGATGTAGCCAAACATGTAGGTCTGGAACAAAATGAGGAGGATTTCGACCAAACCCTTGCGGTATGGGGTGTGCCTCAAGGCTCTTATCTGGTGCTGCCTATTCTGGGGCCGTCGACTGCGCGCGGTATTCCTGGGGCGGTATTTGATACAGCGGCAAATCCCGCCAGTTACATAGGTATGCCTGTACAGCTGGTGTCCATGCTGAATGCGAGAGCCAGCGCGGAAGGTGCGTTGAAGTTTATTGATGAAGCCGCGTTGGATCCTTATGTGTTTACACGCGAATCTTTTTTGCAATGGCGTACAAACTTGGCTACGGATGGAAAGTCGGAAGCGTCTGATGTTGACGGTTTTGATGATGAACCGCTTGACGGCAATAAAGGCACCGCTTCCGGACAAAGTTCGCCTGGCAATGCCGATGCAAGCAACAAAGCCGGTTTTGCTCTGCGCCTAGACGCAGAGACTAAAGAGTTTGAACAAGCGTCGCATTCATTCAGCAGTGTCGCTCAATCATTTGATGACACCGCCAAATCGTTTGAAGATGCTGGTGCTAAACTGGATAAATTGAAAAAGTCAAAAAAATACGCAAGATAGTATTTTTAATCCGAGCTACAAGGATGTGGCTTTAATAATGCAGTAAAGAATGGACTTCATAATTCCCCAGCTTTTCCCTTCCTTCCAGAAAATCCAACTCGACGACAAATGCGCAGGCCTCCACTTTTGCGCCCAGTTGTTCAATTAATTCACAGCTCGCTTTTGCAGTTCCGCCGGTTGCCAGTAGGTCGTCAATTAATAAAACCCTATCATTCGCCTCAAAGGCGTCGATATGCGCTTCCAGGGTAGCCGAGCCATATTCAAGGTCATACGATACGCTTTGCACATCATAAGGCAGTTTGCCCGGCTTTCTGAGCGGGATAAATGGAAGCCCTAGTTCCCATGCAACCAAAGAGCCAAAGATAAAGCCGCGCGCCTCCATACCGGCAACTGCGGTAATATTTCGCCCTAAAAAAGGCTGCAATAATTGATGAACGGCAAGTCTCAAAGTAGCGGGATCTTTTACCAGTGGCGTAATATCTTTGAAGATAATGCCGGGTTTCGGAAAGTCGGGAATGTCACGGATTTTGTCTCTTAATCTATTCATTTTTATATTATTTTTAAGGTGTAAGAATTTCAGGCTAGGTAAAACGCTTGGTCGATTTTGCTTTTTTATTTTAGCACTAAAAACATAGCGGAATAATTGAAGCACTGTTTTAGTTTCGCTCTTAGTAAAGCCGAATAATCCGTCGCAGTTGTGAGCGCTTCGATTAAACCTTTGCCAAAAAGTTGAGTACAATACCCTACACGCTTGCAAAGGCAGCTTTTCGAGTTCCCGGCTTTCATCTTGATTATTAGAATTTCCCTGTTGTTGATTTTGGCCTCATTACCGGTGTTTTTATTGGTAGAGCTGTTATTGTGGTTAGCTATACCCGGTTTGCCGTGGGCATTGACTATGCTGGGATCGGCAATGCTGTTAAGCGCGTTTGCTGTGCTGATAATCGCCGGATTATTGGGTTTTTTTAAAATAATCGTCCGCTCTGTTTGGGATTATTTTTCATCTAAACAGCGGGTACAGCGGCGGTTGTGGTTTGTTCAGGCCCGACGGGATCAGGTCAAGCGGTTGCTTTATTTTAAGACAATGCAAGTAAAGTATTTTAATGAACTGAACAGAAAACGCCTGTTAAAGCTTAATAATCGCAAGCACATTCAGTCGCTGTCCAGGGCTATCGAAAAAGACCTGCTGTCGATTAAAACAAAGCTACCGGGAACAACTTATCGGCAACTGCAACAAGATAATGCCCGTTACCGAAACCGGCATGATATTGAGGCGTTGTTAAAATTGCAGCAAAAAATTTCCACCATTGATTAGCGCACGACTATGTTAAAAAGCTGGGTTTTTAATATTATTAGCCTGTTCCATTCGGTCAAGGATGAAAACCTGAAGTGGCAGCAGGCTAATCAGGACAGTCAGGCAAAGCTCAAGCATGCCCGTGTCCTTGCCGAGAAAGCCCTGGAAGCCGAATTAAAAAAGAAAAGCGTACAGCTGGAGCACGACATCAGCTTGCTGAAGACTAAACACGACGCCGAGCTGTCGATGTTCAAGACCAAGTGCAAGCAGGATGTTAAAGACTATAAACAGTATCTGGCGGCGCTGGACCAACTTAAATCTTCAATTCAGGCCAGTTATACCCATCTGCCCGAGGCGGTCGCTTTCACTATTCATCATCATGCGAAATATTTGCTAAATCAGATGTGGGAAGCGGAAGATTTCGAGCAGAAAATGCAGCACGAGATGCAGTTAATCCGGTTTATGACGACCGTACATGAAGATGCACGCTTGCATTTGGAAGGTGTAACTACGGACAATCTGCCGGAAAGAACGCTGAGTTTGATACAGCAGCAATGAAAATCCACTGTAGGAGTCGCTCCTACAGTGGGGGGTAGCTCTTTAACCCAACTTAGCCTTCAAAAAATCAATCACATCCGCAAACGGAATTTCCTCGTTTGCCTCAGCCGTTCTGGCTTTGTATTCAACCGTGCCGGAATCCAGGCCTCGGTCGCCTACCACGATGCAGTGCGGGATGCCGATCAGTTCCATGTCGGAAAACATAAACCCGGCACGGACTTTCCTATCATCGAATAATACATCGATTCCGGCCGCCAGCAAGTCCTGGTACAACTGCTCGGAAGCTACTTTCAGGCGCTCGGATTTGTGCATGTTCATCGGGCATAGCGCTACCTGGAAAGGCGCAAGATTAGCCGGCCAGATGATGCCTTTATCGTCATGGTTCTGTTCGATCGCGGCGGCAACCACACGGGAAATGCCGATACCGTAACAGCCCATGGTCATGATCTGGTTTTTACCGCCTTCGTTGATGACACCGGCTTTCATGGACTCGCTGTATTTGGTGCCCAGCTGGAAAATATGGCCGACTTCAATGCCGCGAGCCAGCGTGATTTGGCCTTTGCCGTCCGGACTGGGATCGCCTTCAACCACCATGCGCAGGTCCGCAATGTGATCAGGAACAGGCAAATCGCGTTCCCAGTTGACGCCTTTATAATGCTTGCCGTCTTGATTCGCACCGCAAACGAAGTCGGACATTAAGGTTACGCTACGATCGGCAATGACCTTGATCTTTAAGTCTATCGGGCCGATAGAGCCGGGTTTGCAATTGCAGGCGCTGAGGACTTGCTCATCGCTGGCGAATTCAAGCGGCGAGGCGATACCGTCAATCTTGATGGCTTTGATCTCGTTAAGGTTATGATCGCCTCTTAACAACAGCGCAACCAGCGTGTCTTCTTCACCTTTAACGATCAATGTTTTCAGGCATTGCGTGGCGGGAATATTTAAAAAACCGCACACTTCCTCAATGCTGTGCTGGTTAGGCGTATCAATCAACGTCAATGTTTCGGTAGCCGGACCGCGAGAGCCTGTAGGCATCACTGCTTCGGCCTTTTCAACATTGGCCGCATATTCGCTGTCGGTTGAGAACGCAATCGCATCTTCGCCGGAATCGGCTAGTACATGAAACTCATGCGATACCGCGCCGCCGATTGAGCCGGAATCGGCAACTACCGCACGAAACTTCAAGCCCAAATGATTAAAAATATTGGTATAAGCCTGATGCATCGCATCATAAGTAACTTGCAACGATTCCTGGTCCAAATGAAAGGAGTAGGCGTCTTTCATAATAAATTCGCGCGAACGCATCACGCCGAAACGTGGACGGATTTCGTCACGGAATTTGGATTGGATTTGATAATAAGTGATAGGCAGCTGCTTGTAGCTTTTGATCTCGTTACGCGCCAGATCGGTAATGATTTCTTCGTGCGTGGGGCCCAGGCAAAAATCGCGGTCGTGGCGATCTTTTAACCGTGCCAGTTCCGGACCGTATTGCTCCCAACGACCGGTTTCCTGCCACAACTCGGCAGGTTGCAGGCCGGGCATTAACACTTCCAGCGCGCCGGTCTTTTCCATTTCCGCGCGGGTGATTTTTTCGACTTTGCGCATAACTCGCAGCCCCAACGGCAACCAAGTATAAAGACCGGCGGCGAGTTTGCGGATCAGGCCTGCGCGGATCATTAGTTGATGGCTGGCTATTTCGGCATCAGCCGGTGTTTCTTTAACGGTATTGAGCGGGAATTGAGTAGTACGCATTATGTTTTAAGGTGATGAGCGATAAAAAACCGCTATTTTACAGATTTAATGCCGGTTTAGTCATCCTGTTGTCGTAATCAATTCAGATTACCGGAATTTATCCGGGTATCAGGCTTCGATCTTGCGAATACTTAATGATTTAATCCTGATGTTATTGGAGGTTAACGATAACAGCACGGGTGGCAATGCATTCAGCCAATAGGTATTTTTGCATATTGTACAAGCCATTTGTTTGCTCTAATTTGAATCATCTTTTGTCCATACCTGTGCTTGATCCCGAAGAGTAGTTATTAATGGAACAAATATTGACGCTCAATTCGACAATATAGTTTTTCTTCATCGCAACCTATTTTCGATAGGCTACACAGCAAATAAACAGTAATTTCCCTCTGGCAGAAAGCAGTACTAACGGAAAAACGATGTCCGAATTTAAAGAAAATTTAAAGAAGGCTGAGCGCTTCCTGAAGGTCGCTCAAATGCATGAAGAACATTGCAATTACAATAATTTATACGATTTTCTGAGTATCGACAGAATAGCAACTAAAGAGAAGATCAAAGCAAGCATCGAAGAGAAGTATAAGTGCTATCTATCCGAGCAAAACGTCAATGATTGCGGGGCATTAACAAAAGCATTTATTTCATCACAAGCTGCTATCGAATATATCTTATGTAAATGCCGGGCTGAATATGACAATCATTTGATTGACCTTAAAGTAAAAGCGCTACGAAAACATTTTATATCCCTGACAGGTACCGATCGCGAACTCGACGCTAAAAATAAAAAGGCCGTCATTAAAGAAGGCATAGAAGCCGGTTTGTCTGAAACGACCATTATCAAAATAATCGGCCGGTGGATGAAAAAAGATGGCATCAAACGAATTGAAGTACTTTCATCATCCGAGTCTCCAGCCGGTCATGCGCATGAAGACCTTCTTGATAAAACACATTATGAAATATTCGAAATTCCCAATAACGCGGATTACCCTGAGATAAAGCAAATCTACGATGAGGAAGATAAAAAATACATAAAGGCAGGAGATAAGGCAAGGTGGAACCGGGTTTCAGAAGGCTCGGAAATCCTGAAGAATAAGGATAACAGGGATACTTACGATAATAAGATAAAAGAGTCAGGACCAGCGCTTGAAGACGAAGTGCCGGTTCTGAAAGTCATCTGTAAGATGGATAACTATTATGTATATAAAGATGTAAAAAAAGGTACGCCATTTACTGAGACAATCTTAATTAAGAATGACGAAAAAGGCCAATTGAAAGGGAAAATAAGTTCGGATGCTGAATGGTTGGTGCCTGAGACCGATGTGATCGCACCTGACCATGAACAAACTCTTGAGATCTATATTCTTACCGCTAATATGCCTGCAAACACCTATGACGCTAAGGGCACAGTCACCATTAATACCAATGGAGGCCCTCCCTATTCGATATCTTTCAGGGTTATTTTGCAAGATCTTGAAATTGCCGTTAATAAGTTCAGAAAGACTTGTGTTCCTGTTGCTATCGCTTGCGCCGGTTTTATAGGCTCCTTTAGCGATTCCCCATTTTTATTCTTTCCGCTGGCTGCCATTTTTGCAGGAATAATCTCTTATTCCGCCGCTGAGTTTATAGTGACGGCAACGCTGAAAAATGGCCTAAATATACTTAAGTTCCCCTCTATCGTCATGCAATGTGCGGCAGGAAGCGTTGCCGTCCTGACACTCCTGTCTCACTCTAGCGGTAGTTCGATTATTAAGAGGGAAGATGGGCAAGAAAAGCCCGGTATAGCGGTTAGTTCGGAAAAACAGCAACCGTTACCAACACTGTCGGAAGCCGGAAAAATGCCGGTTATTCTGTATCAGGCGGATCATAATCAGCAATTCAGTCTGATAGATGAGATTCTCACTAAAGAAACCGTTGCATTACCTGACGGCTTGATAAGCATGGAGCCAAAAACAGTGGATTTTGCTGATTTTTGGCAGCCTTGCGAAGGAAGCGCCTGCCCGCTTACAGCCGCTGTTGAAGCGAATACCAATGCGCAAAATACCCTACATCAGTCTCCATTAGTCGAGGTTGAGATGAGCCGGAGTATCGGCGCTGAAACCAATCGGACTATGCGCAGAAATACCCATATTGCTTCAAGCATGGTTAACAGGAAAAAGTGGAAGCCTAAAATAAGCAGTTTTGCGCCGCCTTCTCGAGATGATCTATAAATCAGGAAGAACTCATGTTATTAAACAGTAATCCTTTTTATATATTTTTAATTGTTGCAATAGCGACATCCGGTTGCGCTTATAACTTTCCTGTTGTGGTTGATCCGGTTAAAGATATGCATCAATCCCAGCTTGTCAGGAAAAAGATGCCTATAAAGGTTGGTATGTACTTGAGTGAAGATCTTAAACAATACATCTACAAACAGCAAAAAATGGGTACGACTTTCCAGATGAGAGTGGGGGAATATTTGCTGCCAATCGCCATGACAATGGGCTCGACGATGTTTGATGATGTTATAGTGGTGAATTCTCTCCCTCCTTATAGTGATAGTTACAGGCCGGATGTCGAAGCCGTTATTAGACCGGAAATTCTTTTTTATTACGGCGATGCTGTTGGGGCGTTTTCAGGGTATATCAAAGCAAAAACCAAATTGCGTATTACAGCTTATGATTTAGGTGGAAATGTTTTATGGCAGGATGAAGCAATAGGGGAAAGTAAAAGTAAAAACATGGATTTTGTCAGTAGTTTTCTTGGGGACATGGAAGAGGTTGGTAAAACAGGGTATCAGGCCGCTTTTTCCGCGGCGACCCAGATAATAAATGATTTTTATGCAAAGCCTCCGCAGGCGCTTTTTGCTCTTGTTGAAATTAAGAAGGCGGAAAATTTAAGAAATTGGGGAGCGTTAGCCGATTTTGAACTTTTTAAAGAGCTTTATGAAAAAGGGCAGTTTCAATACGATAAAAAAAACTATTACCAGTCGTTATATTTATTCGCAAAGGCATCAAGCATAGCCCCTGATGAACCGGCAGCATTATTTTATACCGGAGCCAGTTACACTCACACCGGTGATAAGCGGGGAGCTTTAAATAAATTCACCGATATCATTAAAAAGAAAGCTTCAGGTCAAGAAGCCAGCGATTCAAAGAAATGGATTCGAAGGCTGGACGACCCTTTAAAGGTGGGAATTATCGACGGTAATAAAGTTAATAAGCCTGTATTGAATAATGGCGTAATTCAAGACGCCTTAATAAATAGCGGCATGTATAACGTTATGGATACCTCCAAGTTAGTGCCTTCAAACAACCCTGTTACACAGGCGGATTTTCCTCAATTCCTTGATAAATGTTATAAAAAAGGCATCAAGGTCGTTATTTTGCCTGATATCGACAGTTCTTCTAAACAAGCCCAGTCGGACCACTATGACGGTGAAGATGTTGCGACAGAGCATACGGTTAAAATTTCGGCAAAAGTATATTCAACAAAGAAAAAACATCTAAAAACTGAGGTTCAAATAAACGAAAAATCGAGCACTATGAACGCACAAACAGAGGAAGAAGGGATGAAAACAAAACAACAGCTATTGCAAAGTGGTGCTAAGAAGCTGGTCTTACAGCTATTAAAGAACGATATTTTTTAATAAATAGGACTTACGCAAGAACCATTTCAAGCGATGGTTTTCTCAGTTGTTGAACG